>CAMWNL010000262.1 GCA_947175585.1 uncultured Bacteroidales bacterium
CAGGATAAGTGCTGAAAGCATCTAAGCACGAAGCCCCCCTCAAGATAAGATCTCCATACAGGGCCGTCAGAGACGATGACGTCGATAGGCCGCAGGTGCAGGGACGGTAACGTCTATAGCCGAGCGGTACTAATAGCCCGAACCCTTTCCTTGAAGCCTACGGGCTTCGAAAGAAAAGACAAACGACACACGGCGAAGAAAAACCGCTAAGAGCGGACAGGAGTCGCAGCCGGAGATGTCGCGGTCGACGACGCTGCCAGCGAAGGCAGTGGCGGAAGTCTCAGCGAGAGTCTGAGGTCTGAGGTCGGAAAAGACCTGAGTTTTGAAAAGCGAGAGAAAAGAAAGTTACACTTCCATCCTCTTTTTCACCTTATACGTCAGGCGAGCGCGCAGCGAGCCTAGATGAGAAACGAACTAAGGTGGCAATAGCGTGAGGGCTCCACCTCTTCCCATTCCGAACAGAGAAGTTAAACCTCACCACGCCGATGGTACTGCGAAAGTGGGAGAGTAGGTAACCGCCCCTTCTAAGACGACAGCCGGTTGACAATTAATGTCTTCCGGCTGTTTGTTTTTATAGTTATATTGTATATTTATCCGATTTATTTCCTACCTTAGCAACTGATACCAAATTTATGTGATTATGAGACCTTATTTCGTCCTTCTTTTATTATTGTATTCAGCAAATCTTTATAGTTATGATTTCTCTGACAGGATTTATAAGTGTATAGAGCGTGATAATTATAATGAAGCTGACAGTCTTTTGGCTGAGTGGCAAAAGATAGATAGTTTAAACCCTGAACTTGAGATTGTAAAGTTTAATCGTTTTCTCAATGAGAGTCGAGAATCTATGCTTATGCTTTCGGATGAAATATCGCCTGAGAGTGATGCTATGATTTTTACAGATTCGCTTGGTAACGTAGCAGGTTCAATTGGACAAAGTTTGACTTGGAATGATGAATTATATGATCGTGCTTTGGGCATAATTCAAAATGCTATTGATAGGTTTCCATCGCGTCTTGATATGAGATTTGGTTATGCGACGTCATTAGCCATGAGAGACCGGATTGCCGAGCAGGTTGACGTGCTAAAGAATGTTTTGGACTACGGAAATAAAATTGGGTATGAGTGGCTGTGGCAGGGAGATGAGCCACTCACAGATCCTGAGACTGAAACAGTCGAATGTATTTGGGATTCTTGTCTGGGTATTTACAATAGTGGGATGGACTCTTTAGCGTATGAGCTCTGTAACGAGACGCTAAAGTTTTTTCCCGAGGATTTAAGGTTCATAAATATGTGTGGAGCTATAAAGTATCTATCCGGTTCGTATAACGAAGCATTGAGCTATTTTTATAAGGCTTTGGAGTTGTCACCCGTTGATACTATTGTGATGAGTAATATCGCACAGGTCAATTTTGCAGGCGGTAACTTTGACGAAACGATCAGGTTCTGTGATAAGATAATTTCGATTACGGATGGCGACCCCGATATATTTGATTTTGCTGAAGAATTAAAGGAAAAGGCTATAAAAGAAAAGATGAACTGATTTTATAAGATTGTCGACCATACGTGTTATTGTGTTCTGAAATCTCAACTTTGTAGCTGAGGTTTCAGAACACCTATTTTATAGCCCGTCCAGGCCATGATTATACTCATAATGGGAGAAAGTACGTTGAAGATGCAAAACGGCAGATATGTGAGCGTAGAAACGCCTAAAACGGTCGATTGTGTTACGCCGCATGAATTCCATGGAATGAGAACTGATGTTACCGATACGGAATCCTCAAGTGTGCGGCTGAGAAGTCGAGGCTGGAGACCATAGCGTTCGTAGACGTTGCGATACATATTGCCGCCAATAATTATAGATAAATATTGGTCAGCTGTACATGCGTTAAGAAATAGTCCGCTTGAAACTGTAGCGCTCACAATCGAACTGCAGCGCGAAAGGTGACGGGTGAAAGTCTTAGCGATTGTCGCGAGCATACCGGTGCCAATCATTGCCGCACCGAAGAGCATTGCGCAAATAACGAGGCTGACAGTAGGAATCATCCCCATTATGCCGCCCGTCGTAACAAACGAGTCGAGAGTCTCGTTGCCGGTAGACAGAGCGGTTTCTGTCCAGAGTACGCGCAATGTGGTTGATAAATGTTCACCAAGGGTGTGTAATCCCGAGCCTTCTATTGAAGCAAGAATCCCGGGCTGAAAGATAAATATACCGGCTATCCCGAGTACGGTCCCAACCGAAAGGGTGATGATAGTAGGGATGCGGATGGCAATCATAATTCCGACAACTAACGGAATTATGAGTGTGTAAGGCGATATATTGAAAGTCGCATGGAGGGCATCGATGATTTCTGAGGCATCGCCTGCTTCCGCATGGTCTCCGAACAGACCTACACACATAAAAGTTATCATTGCAATCGTCATGGCCGGTACAGCCGTAAGCATAAGATAGCGTATATGGTCAAATAAATCCACACCACAGCTCGACGAGGCAATCACAGTAGTGTCGCTTAGGGGAGACACTTTATCGCCGAAATACGCGCCTGAAATGATTGCTCCGGCAATCCAGCCTTCGCTGTAACCCATCACTCGTCCTATACCGATAAAAGCTACCCCGATTGTCGCGATTGTCGTCCACGAGCTTCCGGTCAGGACAGAGACAACCGCGCAGACGGCGCAAGTCGTGACAAGAAAGAAAGTCGGATTAAGCAGTTTGATGCCGTAGTCAATAAGGGTAGGCACTACACCTGAAAGCAACCAGGTCGTAGATATAAGAGCTATGAGGATAAGCAGAGGAACGGCTGGCAGGATCTGCTTGGCGCTGCGTTTTAATCCCTCTTTGAGACGTGACGGATATAATGTACGGCTAAGTACAGATAATCCTACTGCAAAGAGAGCTGAGACGAGCAAAACGATATGACTGTAATCTGAAATGGAGCTGCCGCCTGCAAAAATTATAATACCTATCAGCGAGGCAAGCATGAAGATAACCGGTGCAATGGATACTGCCAATGACGGAGTGCCTTTAGGGCGGAAAAATTGTGTTATGTTCAATGTCTTAAATTATAATTGTTTCAAATCCGGAAAACATCACGGCAAAGTTACGAAATAAATCTTCAACTAAGTGCAATTTGCCATGGATGTAGCGGTATATTAGTCTTAAACATGAAATTTGGAGTAATTTTTTGCAAAAAAAAGATATAGATGTAGAAATTTATTAAACAACTCATTGCCGATTGCTGTTAAATACTTACCTTTGCAGAGCTTGAGCCAACGGCTTACGCAAGTCAACAATGGGGTTGACCGGTTTTGACAGCGTGTAGAAGTGGTGTGTAAGCGTGCAGAGCAATGATGGCTACGCTCTTTAATCTGGGACATCAACAATTTCAAATGGCGAAAATAACTACGCTCTTGCTGCTTGATTGAAGTACAGTAGATCAGCTTAATCTCCGCAACAGTTGCAGAGACAAGACATCGCCCGATCGTCCTTTTTCCGAGACGGATCGAACAGGCGGTGCAGGTAAATCGGGAATAGGAGATTGAGTGTCTCGCGAGATCTCCGAAATTTTAGAGACTAAGGCCGCGGTTGGTTGTCCTTCGCCTGCCGCAGCACGAAAACCAAGCAAAGGAATACGCACGTAGAAAGCTCATTAGTTCCGCGTTTGGACGGGGGTTCAAGTCCCCCCAACTCCACTATGTACTACCGAACTTCTTCGGACAAAAGAAGACAAACCTCGGACTATCAAGTAGTTCCGAGGTTTTTTTGTATCTAATCCTTTCGTTTCAGGACCGAAATAAGACCAAAAAAAGACCACTCCAGACCGAGTTTGGGCACTAACCAGGCACTAAGATTTTGAA
>CAMWNL010000263.1 GCA_947175585.1 uncultured Bacteroidales bacterium
GAAAAACGGATAGCTCCCGTGTCAAGTTCCGCACTCAGTCCATGCATACGGTTCACACCTTCCACCCATTCATGATCGGTAATGGCATTGACCAATCGGTAAACAGTTGGATTCATTTCCACTCCTAAAGCCGTGATACATTCAAAGACAGACGCTGCAAGCAACAGGTATGTCAACGTGTTGATCGACACCGTTCCGCAGCAATGCCTAACCACCCACAGCGTAAAATATGCTGCCGCCAGCCATACCCACATTGAAATGATATAGGTCTGATAAAGGGTGTCAGAGGTGGCATTTATTGTCAATGAGGCATAACTGCAGAGCGACACCAGAAAGGCTAATCCGGTCAGCAAAATCAAGTCCGTACGAAGTATGCCATAACCTTTTCTTGCCGTTTCCACAAACGCTACCACTAACCCCAGTGCTGCAAAGATTGCTTTTGAGTTTATGGGCATACCGTATGTCTGCAGCGGGAAAAGATAGAGTTCCACGGTAATAACAGACAATACTATCGCAATTATCCTGACCATCGGATTACCTGTATATCTTACCATAAACCACTTTTTGTACCAGATTATAGTAGAGTATATTAACCCACTGCAATCCTTTTGATGCACACCATTGAAGCAAACGCACTCTTATTGACTGGTTCTTATTTCCAAGTATTTCACTGTTGGCCTCCGGAAACCACTCTTGCCATCTCCTTATATCTTCACGTTTGCCGGTGAACAAGAATGGTAATTTAACATTAAGCATAAACCGCTTGAAATCAACGTCTGAGACCTCACTGTTCAATTTAAGAAAATTAATGATGTCAGTTGTATTCTCTCTTATCTCTTCAAGTTTACGCGGTGAATAATTTTGTGTCAGAGCCTCGGAGTTAGTACGTCGGTAATGATAGAGGGCCTCCGGGACATGAGCGGCTACGCCGGCTTTGGTGGCAACCTTAATCATTGTCATATCCTCGCCCATCGCCCGCCCTTCGGGGAATGACAGTCCGTCATAGAGCGATCGGCGGCAGAGTTTGTTCCAGACATTGTATTTCATACTTCCTCGGAGCATGCCGATTACAGCCTCATTCCCAGTAGTGTATGCGGGTTGAGTCATATAGCGTTCGCTATCTGTAAACGAGAGATACCAGTCGCACCACACTATGTCGGCATTATTCCGAACAGCACACTCATAGAGTTTCTCGATCATCACAAGCTCCATAAAATCGTCTCCATCACAATGTATGATATATTCGCCGGAAGCCATCCCAAGACCAGTGTTTCGAGCAGCCGGCAGACCGAGATTTCGCTCATGGCGCACCACTATGAAGTCAGGTCGGCCAGCCACCATCTCCATCATTGCGTCATAGCTACCGTCGGCGGAACAATCATCCACTATGATATACTCCACCTCCTTCATTGTCTGAGACATCAAAGAACGTAGACACTCACCGATGAAGCGTCTTATGTTATAGACCGGGACGATTACAGATACCTTACAGTCGCTCATAAATTTCAATGTCTTTGAGTGAAAATTTACGTCCGAAGAACCGTTCCGACTGCTTCATCGCGGTGAAGTCTTCCGCTCTAAAAGGACGCAGGCATCCGTCAACCCAAGGTATGAAACGCATACATCCCCGAAACTCATCCGCAACATCAAATATTCTGTCGCGAAAACGGCTGTTCCATGCCAAGGTCTGCATAACGGCTTCGTCAGGACAGTATGTATGGCTGAAATGTTTTCTTATCCAATCCCTGCGCGAAAGTACGTAGCGGGCAAACTCACTTGTGATGGAACACCATTGCGAACCTTTCCTAACCTCCGCGTCAATCTTTCTTCCAAGATCAGGGAGAGACTGCAGGGAGGCATATATCCTGCCAATCATACGCTTCACCAGCGACGGATTTTGGAAATCACGGCAGAACAAAAACCGACGCCCATAGCGCCATTCAAGCTCCCTATCAGTGACATTTTGCGAAAAGCCGATAAATTCCTTTCCTGAGTTTTTCTTACAATAATCGAAGATATGCCCTACTCCATTAAGCGGGTAATCAGTTCCCGAAATCAGATGCAGATATGCATAATCACCATTGTGCAACGCCTCTTCGATAAGATTGAGTTCGGCCTCTACAAGCGAGTAATCGCCCCAATAGCAATCAATCCTATCAGACATGATACAAAGCCGACCTTTTTGCATTGTCAACGAAATTCCGTCAAAGCTGCTTTTAGCATCAATATGAACATACACGTCGCAGCCTTCAGCATCAAGTGCCGCCAGAAGCGACTGCAACTGATCCTCGCTCTCATGAGCCAATATTAGAAATGCATGACGATACATGGATGGATTTATTTTTTCATTCTAAAGTCTTCAGCAGCTATCAAAGACGAATGAGTAACAGCAATAAATAAACCATATATTCACCTCCATAAAGTTTGAGTATCCTTTGCGACAATTGGTTAAGACGATAATCGGTAGGAATACTGTCGGCTTTATTTTCCTTTATAAAAGAGCGAAATTCCCTAAGCAACGTAATCTTATCATCCAACTTATTTCTGAAGCTATCAGCAATGAGTTCAAAGTAACGATCTACCGCATAACCTTTTGCCTGAGTACTGTATGACGAATAGTTTTCACACAACACCTTTACCGTTTTCGGAAGATAATCAGACAACTCATACTTCTTACTACAAGCCGGAACATAATAGTAATTATAGGCGGCTTTTTCTGTAATAAGCACCTTCTGTCCTGATATCACAGATAGATATTCGACATTGAACAACTCATCTTCGCGATACGTCACACCTATAGGAAAACAGATCCTGTTACGGCGAATTAATTCCGTTTTATACAGCTTATTATACGTATATCCCAAAATATGCATGTTTCTCAACGCTGAAATCGTTCTGTCTGCAGATATTACGCCTCCCGTAACCTTCATCGGCTGAAAAAGTTCATATTCCATCTCTTCATCCCTACACTTTCGTTCAGAAGAATCATAGCACTTAAAACTTTGTACTATAAGAGGGTATTCGTCAATATTATTTTCCACAAAAGACTCAAGCCAATCTGCATCAACAAAATCATCTGAATCACAGAACGTGATCCAGTCACCAATAGCAGCAGCCATTCCCGCATTGCGAGCTGAGGAAACGCCACCATTAGGTTGATCTATTAGTTTTACATTAGAATGACTGTCTACATAATCCAGACAGATATTCAACGAAGCATCCGTAGAACCGTCATTGACCAGAATCAACTCAAAGTCGGTAAATGTCTGCCTTAACACAGAGTCCACTACTCGACGCAGCGTGGCCTCTGCGTTATAAATAGGCATTATGACTGAAATTAACGGCATTTATTATCAAGCCAAAGAATTTTTGAGATATGATCTCGACTTATCAGTTATATCGGACAGTCTTATCCTTACATCATTATAGATTGATGTCAATTCTTGGTCGGTCATGAATAAATCGGGGCTTTTAGCAAAGCATTCGATTGATAGTGGCCTGAGGAGATTGCTTACACGATTGTCGTTCATTCCGTTAATGGCATAAAATTGTTTGCCATAGATAATGGAGAATGCAACGGCATGAAACGATGCACCAATAACCATGCGTGAGTATTTCAAGAGATTGAGAAACTCCTCAGGGCCACAGTTCACATAGTACTCCACATTTGGATGTCTATGAAACTTATGATACCAGTAAGGCATTGACACAACAAGTTTCGTATGTAATTCAGATGCAATTTTAATAGCCTCGTTATAAGCATTCATATCATCCCAGGCTGCGTAGAAGAAGATATAGTCTCCGGCTACAAGCGGTTTTGTCCCCGACAGTTGATTC
>CAMWNL010000264.1 GCA_947175585.1 uncultured Bacteroidales bacterium
CCTCAGGTTTGCTTGTCGTTGCCAAGACTCCTGACGCCAAGACTCATCTCGGCAAACAGTTTTTCAACAAAACCACAAAGCGTGAGTACAATGCTGTCGTTTGGGGTGTACCTGAGCCTAAGTCAGGTCGCATTGAGGGTAACATCGGCCGATCCTTACGAGATAGGCTTCAGATGGCTGTCTTTCCTGACGGAGATATGGGCAAACATGCTGTCACTCATTATGAGGTGCTCGAATCATTTGGTCATGCTTCCCTTGTTCGCTGTGTGCTCGAAACAGGCCGGACCCACCAGATCCGTGTTCACATGCGTCATATAGGTCATCCTCTTTTCAATGACGCGCGTTATGGTGGCGATCAGGTGCTTAGAGGTGTTCAATCATCGAAATATAAAGCTTTTATTGAAAATTGTTTCAAGACCTGTCCCAGACAGGCTCTTCATGCGCGTACACTTGGCTTTGTCCATCCGCGCACAGGCGAGGAAATGTTCTTTTCTGCCGAAATACCGGCCGATATGACCGCCTTGATTGAACGATGGCGCATTTACTCTCAATCTACGCCTTCTAATAATTCTTAATTTCACGACCGCCTGATGGCTATCTGAAAAAAATGTATTAAATTTGAGGCTCCATAATCAGAATTAAGTTAATTAAGCGATGTCATCATCAACAGAGATATTAGTTCCTGAGGAGTTTGGCGAAATGGCTCCCTATCGTGGAGAACAGTTTATTGCTGCTCTCAATCGCCTCGTCAATGATCCGGGTTTTGAACATGCTGTAAGATATGTAATGCCCGATGTGGATTATCCTGAATTTGTTAAAAGTCTTCTTCAGGTTAGAGATCAGAATGAGTTTCAGACCAAGGTAATGGGGCACTTCCTCGAAATGCTTGCCGCCTCAACCACTCGCGGTCTGTCGATGGACGGTGAAGATAATTGCGAGCCTGGTGTCAGCTATACATTTATTAGCAACCATCGCGATATTGTTCTTGATCCCTCATTCCTTAATCTTGGATTTATCCGTTTGGGTAAACCCGTGACTCAGGTTGCAATCGGTAATAATCTTCTTATTTATGAATGGATTGCCGACCTTGTTAAGGTTAATCGCAGTTTCATTGTAAAGCGTGACGCTAAGATTGTGCAGGCTCTTGAAGCGGCAAAACAACTTTCGGCCTATATCCATTTCACTATCTCCAAGTTGAAGGAATCAGTGTGGATTGCTCAGCGTGAAGGTCGTGCTAAAGACTCAAATGACCTTACTCAGGAGAGCCTTATCAAGATGTTGGCTCTTGCCGGTGATGAGGCTGATATCAAGGAGCGTCTTATGGCAATTAATCTCATGCCTGTGTCAATCAGTTATGAGTTTGATCCTAATGACTATCTGAAAGCCCGTGAATTTTTGCTCAAGCGTCGTGATCCGCAGTTCAAGAAGTCTCAGCGCGACGATCTCTTTAGCATGGAGACTGGCCTGTTGAGTAATAAGGGCCGTGTGCATTTCCGCATCTGTAAGTGTATCAATAATGAATTGGCTCAATTAGAGTCTAAAGACCGTTCTGAGATCATCCGTCGCACTTGCAACCTCATTGACCGTGCCATTCACTGTGGCTATCGCATCTACCCCTGCAATTATATTGCTTATGATGAGATCAATGACACTGATCGATTCTCCGGCGAGTACACTGATGATGATTTGAACCAGTTCAACGAGTATATAGATCGTCAGCTTGATCGCGTGGAGGTTGATGATGTTACCCCTGACGAGCGTGCATATATGCGTCGTATGATTCTGACCATGTATGCTAATCCGCTTACAAATCAACTTGCTGCATCTGAGTGCGACAGGATTTAAACTAACTATGTAACAGACAATGCGTCTTCCTCTTCTTACTACCCTCCTTCTCCTCGTTTTTGATATCGTCATTGACTATTATCTGTGGCGACGTCTTAAAGGTTCGTGCAAAAATCCTGTTTGGTCAAAGATTCAGCTCTGTTCGGCAGTAATTCTGAATCTCTGCCTCCTTATCGTAATATGTCTTCCCAAGAGGAAGGGAGGCGATTCCGGTCTGGAGTATATTATGTGGGCTCTCTACGCTTACTTTTCGGTGTATGTCCCCAAATATATCTTTTGCATATTTGACTTTATCGCTGCCATCCCTCGTCTGTTCCGTCGTAAGCGGCTCGATTGGCTGTCTGTTTGTGGCGGCATATTGGCTGTTATTGTGTTTGGAGCGATGTGGTGGGGTGCGTTGATCAACCGATATAATATCGATGTCAGGGAAGTCGTGGTTGAAATTCCTGATTTGCCGGAAGCATTTGATGGTTATACGATAGCTCAGATATCGGATATGCACGTCGGCACCTACGGTAGTGATACTTCGTTTGTATCTGAAGTTGTCGATTGCGTCAATAACCTTGATGCCGATATGATAGCTTTTACTGGCGATATAGTCAATCGTAAGACGACTGAGCTCGAACCATTCGTTTCTACTTTATCTCGTTTGCATGCTCGTGACGGAGTTTACTCTATCCTCGGCAACCATGACTACGGTGATTATTTCACATGGCCTACAGCTCAGGCTAAGCGCAACAACATGTCTGATTTGATAAATTATCAGAAGAAGATGGGCTGGCGCATGCTCAATAACGAGACTGACTTCGTCTATCGCGAAAACGATTCTATTGCAATCATCGGAGTGGAAAATGTCGGTGATCCTCCATTCAACACTTACGGTGATCTTGATGCCGCTTATCCTTATCTTGACGATTCGGTTGTGAAGATTCTGTTGTCTCACAACCCTGCCCACTGGAATGATGATATAAAAGACTCTCCCGATAAAAATATAGCTCTTACGCTGTCAGGTCATACCCATGCCATGCAGATTAGTGTGTTCGGATTTTCACCGGCTGTGTGGCGTTATCCGACATGGGGGGGCCTTTATACTGACGAAGACGGCCATCAGCTCTATGTCAATATTGGCATCGGCGAGGTCGGTGTGCCGGCTCGTATAGGAGCTACTCCTGAAATTACTTTGATAACTTTACGACGCAAGTGACAGATATTTACAACGCGATTGCCTTGCAGCTTCAACTTCGGCCTGACAAGGTCGAGGCGACATTGTCTATGCTTGACGATGGTGCTACCATTCCATTCATTAGCCGCTACCGCAAGGAGCGCACGGGCGGTCTGAACGAACTTCAGATACGCGATATTCAGACCTTGGCAGAGAGCCTGCGTGAACTCGAAAAGCGCAAGACCTATATTAGCGAGGTCATAACAGCGGCAGGAGCTATGACTGATGAACTTTCAGCTAAAATAGCTCAGGCTGATGCGGTTACGCTTGAAGACTTATATTTGCCATATAAACCCAAACGTCGCACGCGAGCCACTATGGCGCGTGAACGTGGTCTTGAACCTTTAGCCAAGATTATAATGTCGGGCAATGCGACAGATGTCGTAAGTATCGCCACACGTTATGTCAACGACCAGGTTCCCGACCCGGACGCTGCTATTGCCGGAGCCTCTGACATCATAGCCGAGTGGGTCAGTGAGCATCCGCGTTCACGCGAGGTCGTGCGTTCACGTATGCGTCGCAATGCAGAGCTGCGTTCTAAAGTCGCAAAGGGCAAGGAGGACGAGGCTCGCAATTACCGCAGTTATTTTGACTTCAATTCCCGACTGTCGCGTATTCCTTCACATAGTTATCTCGCCATTCGTCGTGCCGAGCGTGATGGCTTGCTGAAGGTGTCACTCGACACTCCTGATGATGAAATAATAGAGGCTGTTTCGCGATTCTATGTCAAACCAAAGATGAGCCGTCAGGTAGCCGGGATTATTTC
>CAMWNL010000265.1 GCA_947175585.1 uncultured Bacteroidales bacterium
CTTGCCCGTCGATTTGTTTCGGAATTCAATGTACACTATGAGTATCGCCACATCGGTTTGCTCGTTCATCGCCCAGAATATGGCGATGATTGCCCTGCCGTTCCTCTACCTCAACTGCTACCACTTTTCAGCGATAACAACAGGCCTGTTAATGACGCCGTGGCCCCTCGCCACAATGATTGTGTCACCAATTGCCGCCCGCTATGTCGAGCGACACAATCCGGGGGCGACCGCAGCGCTCGGTATGGCTGTGTTTATCATCGGGATTATTCTCCTTTTGTTCACTGGAGCCAATCCCTCGGAATGGAATATTGCCTGGCGCATGGCGGTGTGCGGTGTGGGTTTTGGCATGTTCCAGACGCCTAACAATATTGTTATGGTCATGGCAACCCCGGTCAATCGCTCAGGTGGCGCCGGCGGCATGCAGAGCACAGCCCGTCTGGTCGGTCAGACCCTCGGAGCTACGGTTATCGGCTCCGTGTTCGCTCTCCTCTCCGGTGAACTTGAAGCGGTCAGAATATCGCTGTGTCTCAGCATTGCTCTTGCTGTCTGTGCCGGTATATTCAGCTACACACGCACCATCGGCCACAAAAGCGAATTACACATGTAAAAAGAAACGGCTAAGAGTCCGAAGCCCTTAGCCGTGATATGATTCAATCAGTTCTTGAACTAATCCTTGATTAGCTTTATGACGATGTAGCCGCCGAAGATCTGGAGTAGCATGCCCGGTATGCCGATACGGAAGTCCTGACAGGCGAGGATGAAATCGCCGTTCATGATCCACTCTCCGATGGTGCCGATCAACTGATACCCTGCCACTACTCCTGCCAGTGTCACTATTGACACTTTTTTGAAATGCGCAGCCGCGTATCCTGCCATACCGGCCAGAAGCAGTGATTTTAAGAGTATAGCTGGAAGCATGGCGGCGCCGGGCATTCCGAACCATAGACTGTTGATGACAGGTGAAAATATCGCGGTCAGAAGACCTACTCGCCAGCCGTATTTATAGGCTCCTGCGAGTGTGAAAAAATAGATTGGTAGCCAGGTCACGCCGCCGTTAGGCACCAGGTGAGCCAGTTGCGGCAGCAATATATTGCCGACAATGAATAAGGCGGCGACTAAATATGTTTTTGCGCTGCCGAATGTCAGCGAGTGAAATTTCAGTGCGGTTTGCATGATTGTTTAATTATTCAGATTTGTAATAAAGTTTTCTATCAGGGGTATACATTCGTCGGCTGTCGTGCAGTCAAGACAGAGACTCTCTACCGGACAGATGCCGGTGCCTTTGCGGTTGATGATGTTGTCAACACACTCGCCGTAGCTTATCGCTGTCTGCGATTTCTGAAGCAGGGCGAGAGCAGGAGCGCTGATTACGTCGGCATATACCTCGCTTACGCCTCCGGCTATCATCAGCGCGGCAGCGCCTTTGCCCACCACCTTGTCGGCGATCATAGCGCCGTCGAGCAGTCGTGGTCGCTCTTTAAGCAGTGTGAACAGATCTTTTACTCCGCGCTGATTGAATGTCAGAGTCTGCCCGTCATTATGTATGACGCACGAACACCCCTCTTTGTGGAGCCTGTCAATCAGCTGTTTCATTTCCATATACGCCTCAGATAGTGTTTTGTTTCAATGATTCGACATAGTGGTCTATGTTATGAAGCTCTTTGGGGATATCAATGCCCTGTGGACAGTGGTGTACACACTGGTTGCAACCGATACAGTGATTAGCCTGACGGAGTTTGGGCACAGAGCGGTCATAACCGACGAGAAAAGCTTTTCGGGCCTCGGCATAATTTTCCGCTCGGCTGTCCTTGACGATATTGCCCTCGTTCACACACTTGTTGTAATGAAGCAATATCGAGGGTATATCAAGTCCATAAGGACAAGGCATGCAGTATTTGCAGTCGTTACATGGCACAGTCGGGTATTGCACCATCAGGTCGGCCGTGTCGTAGAGAAATTGAGTTTCTTCGTCAGTGAGGGGCACGAGCGGACAATATGTGCGCAGGTTGTCTTCAAGATGCTCCATATATGTCATGCCGCTCAACACTGTGAGCACATCAGGATGTGAGCCGGCATAGCGGAAAGCCCAAGACGCTACACTGTTTTCCGGTTCTCTCTGCTTGAGTCGGGTCGCGATGTGGTCGGGGACGTTTGACAGACGGCCACCGAGCAGCGGCTCCATGATGACTGCCGGTATCCCGCGTTTTTCCAGCTCGGTATAGAGATATTCAGCGTCGGTGTTTCGCGGATTGATTTCCTTGGCGTGTTTCCAGTCCATCCAGTTCAGCTGGATCTGCACGAAATCCCATTTGTATTTGTCGTGATTGGCGAGCGCCCAGTCAAACACGGCTATATCGCCGTGGTATGAGAACCCGAGATTTTTAATGCGGCCGGCCTCACGCTCGGCCACGAGAAAGTCGAGTATACCGTTATCTATATAGCGTTTCTGAAACTCCTCCATGCCGCCGCCCATACCGATGGCGTGAAGAAGCATATAGTCGATATAGTCGGTCTGAAGCTCTTTAAGAGAGTTCTGATACATAGCGATTGACGCTTCGCGGCTCCATGTCTGCGGCGCGAAGTTTGACAGCTTGGTCGCTATATAGTAGCTGTCTCTCGGATGGCGCGCGAGGGCGACGCCTGTGGCGTGTTCCGACCGGCCTTTACAATATGCAGGCGATGTGTCGAAGTAGTTGACTCCGTGTGCGAGTGCTGTGTCGACGAGACGGTTGACTGTCTCCTGGTCGATTTCATCAGCATTGTCACGCGCGCTTTTTCCGCTCTTGGTCGGCCAGCGCATACAGCCGTAGCCCAGTATCGACACCTTTTCGCCCGTTTTGGGATTGACGCGATAGGTCATCCGGTCTGTTGGTATTTCTGTGAGTGCAGTGTCGCTTTTTGTCAATTCCTTTGACTTGCCGTCACAGCCGGTCAATGCGAGTCCGGTCACACCGGCGCCTAAGCCGAGTCTCTTCAGAAAGTCTCTGCGGTTTATATTCTTTTTCATAATTATATATGCTGATTTTAGATTACTCTGTGAACTTCGTGTCCCTCGACATAAATGGCGCTGAAGGGTCGGGCAGGGCAGAGGTTCTCACATGCTCCGCAACCGATACAGCGCTCAGTGTTGACTACCGGTATCTTGGGCGAATCGGGGTTGTCATTGTCTGACGTAACCATAGTTATTGCGCCGACAGGGCAGTGACGCGCACAGTTGCCACACTCGACACCGTCGGTCAGAGGCACGCAATTGTCTTTGACCCACACGGCATGCCCGATCTGAACCGAAGATTTGTCTGCCACTGTAATGGGGGCGATAGCTCCGGCCGGACAGACATCCGAACAACGTGTGCACTCCGGTCGGCAGTAACCGCGCTCGTAAGACGACTCGGGTTGCATCAGAGAATCCAATGCAGTCGACGGTCTCAACACGCCGTTGGGACACGCCGCCACACACAGCTGACAGGCTGTGCAGTGTGACTCTAAGTTTTTGATGCTCTTTGCTCCGGGAGGCACGATTTTAGTCTTTCTTTTCGGTCTCTTTTTATCTACGATCACGGCGAGGCCGCCGTCGACAGTTTTCTCCTGAGCCTGGAGGGCAGCGCTTGCCGCGATTGCTGCCGTTACCGTCATGAAACCTCTGCGCGAAGAGTCGGTTACTTCTTTTCCGGACTGATTAGTCATAACTGTCGCAGGTCGTCGAGCATAAGAGATCGCACCTTTATGACATTTGTCAAGACAGTCAAAGCAGGTCACGCAGCGCGAGTAGTCAATCGTATGCTCCTTGCTGTTGATG
>CAMWNL010000266.1 GCA_947175585.1 uncultured Bacteroidales bacterium
CCCCGCCCCCCACAACCACGGCTCCATAGCCGACCTCATCCCGCGCGGTCAGGAACTATTGGTGCAGAGCGTCAAGGACCCTATATCGTCAAAAGGTCCGAGACTGACGACTGAAATAACCTTTACCGGCCGCTATCTCGTCCTCATTCCTTTCAGCGATAAAATCTCGATTTCTCAGAAAATCAAGACCACTGAAGAGAAACTACGCCTCCGTCAGCTGATAGAGAGCATCAAACCAAAGAATTTCGGCGTAATCGTGCGCACCTCTGCCGAAGGCAAGCGGGTGGCCGACCTCAACCATGAGCTGAAGACTCTCATAAAATGCTGGGAAGACGCCATCGCAAAGGCTCAGCGCTCCACAGCCCCGGCACTCATCTTTGAAGAAGAAAGCCGCATAGTCGGCATGCTTCGCGACATTTTCAGCCCGACATTCGAAAACATCACGGTCAACGATCCCGACATCTACTCGCAGATCAGCAAGTATGTCGCGCTGATCGCTCCTGACCGCAAAGACACTGTCAAACTCTATGACCGCGACGAACCGATTTTCGACCATTTCGCCATCACCAGGCAGATAAAATCATCGTTCGGCAAGACTGTGTCGTTCAAGTCAGGCGCATATCTCATCATCGAGCATACCGAGGCTCTCCACGTCATCGACGTCAACTCAGGCAACCGCGCGAAGGCTACCAACGACCAGGAGAGCAATGCCCTCGAAGTCAATCTGCGCGCCGCCGACGAAATAGCGCGACAGCTCCGTCTGCGCGACATGGGCGGCATCATCGTCATCGACTTTATCGACATGGCCAAGAGCGAGCATCGTCAGCAGCTCTACGACCACATGCGCGAGATTATGGCTAACGACCGCGCGCGTCACAATATCCTGCCGCTGAGTAAATTCGGTCTGATGCAGATTACGCGCCAGCGTGTGCGTCCGGCTCTTGATATCACGACATCAGAGCGCTGCCCCTCGTGCTACGGCAAAGGCCAGGTGCAGCCGTCGCTGCTCTTCACCGACACCCTGCGCGAAAAGATTGACTACATTGTCAATGTGCTCGAATTGCGCAATTTCATAATGTATGTCCACCCGTTTGTCGACGCATACATTAAAAAGGGCATCTTCACATCGCTCTACGGTAAATGGCGCCGCCAGTTCGGCCGCTGTTTCAAGATAATGCCTGACCAGTCTCTGGCATATCTCGAATATAAAGTGCTTGACGACAAGCGCAATGAGCTTTGTCTCCACGAAGAGAAAGACAGCGGATCATCGTCGTCAGACAAGAAGAAAAACAAAGTCACCGCGCGTGACGCCGACGAAAAGTCAGAAGACAATGGCGCTGCCGACAATAGCGTGCCGGCTGAGACTCCGAAGCCCAAGCGCAAGAAAAACAAGCAGCCCAAACCTGAAGTAAAAGAGCCTCAGGAGACAGCAACCGCTGCCGCCGCCGAAACGGCTCCGGAAAAGGAAGCTGCAGAAAATGACGTGCCGGCTGATAAACCGGTCAAACCCAAAAAGCCTCGTAAGAAACGCAAACCCGTCGCTACTGCAGAAAGCGTCACTGAGTCTGCGGCCGAGGATAATGATGTAAAAATCAAAATCGACCTTGAGACTATGCCTCTCGCACTGCCTCCGGCCGAGCCGACTCCGACTGCCGAAGCCGGCACAACCAATCCAGAGGAATAAATCATTTTTTCAACCCACAACTCATTAACAGATGAGGCTCGCCAATCACCGCGAGCCTCATTTTTTTAGACCTAAAAAATAAGGGCGCGGCGACACAAGCGCCACGCCCTTACCATTATCAAGAAACACTTCTTTTACTTGACGATGAGTTTTTTCACGTCTGAACCGTTGCGGACGATGTAGACGCCGCTCTCGGTCGGGGTCACGACCTTACGACCCTGGAGGTCATAGTAGACTGCCGCCGAGTTGTCAGTGGCTTCGATGTCTGTGATGCCTGTGGTGGATGAAGCGGTCATGACGAGTTTGAAAGCGTCATTCATTCCGGCAAAGAGAGGATACTCAGAAGAAATCTGGCGCATCATGAGAACCATTTTCGGGAATGAGACAGAGACTGTGTTTCCGTCGTTGCTGTAAGTTGTGCTGCCCCAATATCCTTTTTCTGTGATGACGTCGTCGCTGCGGCCGTTGATAATGTTATAGTGAGCGGCGCTACCCATCACCAGACGCACACCGTCGCCGTCTGTGATGTCGGAAGGCGCAATAACTACATAGGTGTGTTCGGGGTTGACAGCGTTGATTTCCATATATGAGTTAACCTCAGAGTCGGCCGGGACGAGTTTGCTCCATACAGATGTCCAGGTGTCGTCGGTTGTATATGGGTTGACCAGACGGTAGCGCTCCTCGCTGTCGTGGCGCTGCACTCTGACGTTGCTGACGGTGAGGATGGGGAAGTCGGTGTAGTATGAAGAGAGGTAGTCGTCAGTATAGTCGGCGGTCCCCCAGTCAGACCATTCGGCCTCGTAATCATAGGTCGCAACTTTATAGTTGTCATCTGATTGCTCATCGGTGTCATAAGTTGTGACTACGACATAAGTGCCTGTCGCGCCGAGAGGCATAAGTGTGCTTCCGGCTTGGTCAGCGGTCTCAAGTGTAGCGTCATTACGCTGATCGGCAACGAGAGTTTCGAAATCGTCATCTTCAGCCGGGTCGTAGCCGAGCTCCTTGACATAAAGTGCGGTTTTCACATTAGTGGCGTCGGCAAATGCGAGGTCGACTTTGAGTGACTGTCCGTCGGTGGTCTCGCCTGCGATTGACATGTTGACAGTGTAGTCTTTATAGTCTCCGTCGAGCTGTACGGTCTCGACGCCATAGCCGATAACGTTGTCGACATTGTCAGGGTCATCGACATAGTAGAGCATTGCGAGTTCGAGACGGCCGAGGGCAGAGTTAACAAATGTCTCTACGCCGATAGAGTAGTGGTTGGAAAGTTCGTCGACCATTACGGGTTTGCCGTTGTAGGTAAGTCCGGTGTCAAAGTTGTTGATGTTGTAATAGTCGATAAACGGCATGCCGGCAACGCGTATTGACGTGTCAAACACGCCCTCGATACACCATGAGTCAACGCCCCAGCCATAGGGGTCGGTCGTGCAGTAGTACACGCTTACGGGACATGGGTCGACGAATTCGAGTTTGGCATCGAAGTTGCCGTCGGCAAGAAATTCCCAGGAGCCGAAATTGCCTCCGAGGTCTGCCGGGATTTTAGCCGGAGCTGCGGCCGGATTGTCGGCCAACGCTCTGAGTTGGGCGATGTCAAGCTTTTTGATGAAGGGCGCGGGATTAACGTCATTGGCGAAAGCGCCGGCAGCAACGGTCGCTGCAGCAAGTAGAGTAAAAAATCTGGTCATAGACTATATAATTTGTTTGATTGTGTCGGCGAAGTTAAAAACTTTGTTAGGATTTGTTGTAAAATAATAGCAAAATGTAATGATATTGTAATTTTTGTATGTGCAAAAAAAAGCACCGCAGACTCTGCGATGCTTTTGAATAAATATAGTCTGTCGCTTAATTACTTGACGATGAGTTTTGAAGTGAAGCCGGAGTCGGTGACCACGAGATAGAGACCAGATGACGGGAGTGAGATAGTCTGCTCACCGTTTATGGTGCAGTCGGCCACTTTGAGGCCATTGAGTCCGAATACTGTCAGACGGCACGGCTCTGCGGCGGTGACTGTCAGTCTGAGGCCGTCGGCGCTGACGGTGACACCAGTCGCGTCAGTGGCGGCGTCGTTGATGCCGGCAGTTGTGTCGACATGCAT
>CAMWNL010000267.1 GCA_947175585.1 uncultured Bacteroidales bacterium
GGTTAAATCGTTGGCTGATGCTGCTCGCAACGGCGGACTTAAATTCTAATTGATTATGGCAAAAAGAAACAACAGAGTTAAGACCACTAACGATCTCGAACTCAAAGATCGTCTCGTTGCAATCAACCGCGTTACCAAAGTAACTAAAGGCGGCCGCACATTCACTTTCGCTGCCATCGTTGTCGTTGGTAACGAAAACGGCATCGTTGGTTGGGGCCTCGGCAAAGCAAACGAAGTTCAGGCTGCTATCGCAAAAGGCGTCGAAGCTGCTAAAAAGAACCTCATCAAAGTGCCCGTTCACAAAGGCACAATCCCTCACGAGCAGGTTGCCAAATTCGGCGGCTCACGCATCATCCTCAAACCCGCTTCTCACGGTACTGGTGTGAAGGCCGGTGGTGCTATGCGTGCTGTCCTCGAAAGCGTCGGCATCACCGACGTCCTCGCCAAATCAAAGGGATCGTCTAACCCCCACAACCTTGTTAAGGCCACTATCGCCGCTCTCGACGAAATGCGCTCACCCGCTACTGTCGCTCAGAACCGCGGTATCTCTGTCGAACAAGTATTCAAAGGCTAACCCTTAACGACAATTTAAAATGGCTAAAATTAAAATCACTCAGATAAAGAGCCGCATCAACGCGCCTGCTGTGCAGAAACGCACTCTCGACGCTCTCGGCCTTAAGAAAATGAATCACTCGGTGGTTAAAGAAGATACCCCCTCGGTGATCGGAATGGTTAACAAAGTTCGTCATTTGGTTCAAGTGACCAACGCTTAATATTTCTCATCTACTATGGACTTAAGTAATTTACAGCCTGCCGTCGGATCGGTTAAACGCAAAACTCGCATCGGTCGCGGCCCCGGTTCCGGAAAAGGTGGTACATCAACCCGCGGTCACAAAGGAGCCAAATCACGTTCTGGTTACTCTCGCAAGATCGGTTTCGAAGGCGGTCAGATGCCCCTCCAGCGCCGTCTTCCCAAGTTCGGCTTCAAAAACATCAACCGTGTCGAATACAAAGCTATCAATCTTGACCTCATCAACGCCCTCGCTGAAGCTAAAAACCTTCAGAAAGTCGGCCTCGATGAACTCCGTGCTGCCGGTTACATCAACCGCAACCAGCTCGTCAAGATTCTTGCCAACGGCGCGGTTAACCGTGCGCTCACCGTTGAAGCTAACGCTTTCTCGGCAGCCGCACAGGCAGCTATCGAAGCCGCAGGCGGATCAATCAATAAAATCTGATTATAATGAGTCTCGTTCAAACTTTTAAGAATATCTGGACGATCGAAGAGCTCCGTAAGCGCATCCTCGTGACACTCTTGTTGGTACTCGTTTACCGACTTGGGTGTTACGTCGTGCTGCCCGGCATCTCCCCCTCAGACATTGACGCCCTTGCAAGCTTCACTAACAAGAGC
Organism: uncultured Bacteroidales bacterium; assembly: GCA_947175585.1. Taxonomy (GTDB): domain Bacteria; phylum Bacteroidota; class Bacteroidia; order Bacteroidales; family Muribaculaceae; genus CAG-873. The sequence goes on from CAMWNL010000267.1 coordinate 1,409, forward strand.
GGTCTGATGCAGCTCCTCGATATGTTCTCAGGCGGCGCATTCTCCCAGGCCTCCATCTTCGCCTTGGGTATCATGCCCTACATCACTGCCTCGATCGTAGTGCAGCTCTGCGGCATGATTCTACCCTCGTTCCAGAAGATGCAGCGCGAAGGCGAGAGCGGCCGTCAGAAACTCAATCAGTATACACGCTACCTTACCGTCCTCATCCTCGTCATGCAGGCGCCGGCTTACCTCTTTAACCTGCAGATGCAGGTCAACAGCGCGGCCAACGCCCAGGCCATGTCGTTCGGTGTCTGGACTGTCATCTACCTCACCATCATTCTCGCTGCCGGCTCAATGTTCATCATGTGGCTCGGCGAGCGCATCACCGATCGCGGCATCGGCAATGGTATCTCATTCATCATCCTCGTAGGTATCATTGCCCGTCTCCCGGGAGCCCTCTTCTACGAATTCACAAGCCGTCTCCCCGGCACCACCGGTAGCCAGGGCGGTCTCGTGATGTTCATCGTTGAGATCATCCTCCTCTTCGCTGTGACCGTAGGTGCGGTATTGCTGGTTCAGGGCACGCGTAAAGTTCCCGTACAATATGCCAAACGCATCGTAGGCAACCGTCAGTACGGCGGCGCTCGTCAGTACATCCCCTTGAAGGTCAATGCTGCCGGCGTTATGCCGATCATCTTCGCCCAGGCCATCATGTTCATCCCGATGACACTTGCCGGCTTCCGCGGTGGTGATAGCGGTTTCCTCCATGCTTTTACCGACATCAATAGCTTCTGGTATAACTGTGTGTTCTTCCTCCTCATCGTTGCGTTCACTTACTTCTACACAGCCATCACAGTGCGTCCCACCGACATGGCTGAGAACCTCAAACGCAACAATGGCTTCATCCCCGGTGTAAAACCCGGCAAGAAGACCGCCGAATATCTTGACGCCATCATGTCACGCATCACACTCCCGGGTTCGATTTTCCTCGGCATTGTTGCGATCCTTCCCGCTTTTGCCCGTTTCTTCGGCATCAGCCAGAACTTCGCGCAGTTCTTCGGCGGAACATCGCTCCTCATCCTCGTTGGTGTTGTCCTCGACACCCTCCAGCAGGTTGAGTCTCACCTGATGATGCACCACTATGACGGCCTCATGAAAGACGGCAAGATCAAAGGTCGCACAACCGGACAAGCATATTAATCGTAACGCTACAATATTAATCAGATATAATGATTTATCTTAAGACCCCGGAAGAAATCAATCAGATGCGTGAGGCTGCAACACTCGTCAGCCGCACCCTCGGCGAAGTCGCCCGATGGATTGCTCCCGGAGTGACGACACTCAAGCTCGACACCATTGCTCGCGAATTCATGCGCGACAATGGTGGTCGACCTGCATGTCTCGGTTACGAAGGTTTTCCCGCGACACTCTGTATTGAGGTCAACGAGACCGTCGTTCACGGATTCCCCTCAAATTACACTCTTCGCGAAGGCGATATCATCGGCATCGACACAGTCGTCGAAAAAGACGGCTTCATGGGTGACTCATGCTATACATTCCCCGTCGGCGAGATCGACCCAAAAGTCATGGATCTCTGCAAGACAACCAAAGAGTCACTCTATGTCGGCATCGAAGCCTGCCGCCCGGGTCACCGCATCGGCGACATCGCCAATGCAGTCCAGACCTACTGCGAGCGACGCGGCTACTCCGTAGTCCGCGAAATGTGTGGCCATGGCATCGGCCATAGCATGCACGAATCGCCCGAAGTGCCCAATTACGGACGCCGTGGCACAGGCCCCGTCATCCGCAACGGCATGTGCATCTGCATCGAGCCCATGATCAACATGGGCAGCCGCAACATCGTCATCGAGCGCGACGGCTGGACTTGCCGCACAAAAGACCGCAAGCCATCTGCTCACTACGAACACACCCTCGCCATCATCGATGACCATGTCGAGATACTCACCACCTTCGACTACATTCAGGAAGTCCTCCAAGATAAATTTATATAATCCCGATAATATGGCAAAACAAGCAGCAATCGAACAAGACGGCACAATCGTCGAAGCACTATCTAACGCAATGTTCCGCGTTGAGCTTGAAAACGGTCACGAAATAACCGCCCACATCTCAGGCAAGATGCGCATGCACTACATCAAGATCCTGCCCGGCGACAAAGTCCGCGTCGAAATGTCGCCCTACGACCTCTCAAAAGGCCGCATTGCATTCCGTTACAAATAATCTTAAAATCAAAACTACTAAAAGATATGAAAGTCAGAGCTTCAATCAAAAAACGCACCCCCGACAGCAAGATTGTCCGTCGTAAGGGCCGTCTCTACGTGATTAACAAGAAAAACCCAAAGTATAAAC
>CAMWNL010000268.1 GCA_947175585.1 uncultured Bacteroidales bacterium
GTATCAAAGGTTCTGTTCCATCGGCGGCGGCCTGATACGGGGTCGATCGACTGCCAGATGAAAGCGGCTTTACCGACGACATAATCCACCGGCAACAGCCCGAAATAGCGCGAATCCTGAGAGTTGAACGCATTATCACCGGCCACAAAGCAGTAGTCCTTCTTAAACTCGTAGCTGTCAATCGCCTCGCCGTCAAGCCTGATGCCCGTAGAGTCATTGCTGAGCTTGCCGCCCGTCTCCCACTCGATATAATTACGGTAGACGATTGCAGACAGAGTGTCAAGCTCGATGACCGTGCCTTTCTGCGGCACAATCAGCGGCCCCATGTCGCGGATTGTCCAAGCGACGGCCGAGTCGTTGGGAAAGGCTTTCATGACTATGGCCTTTTCAATCACCTCGGGCTCATCGGCATATCGGTCAAGAAAATCGGCTACCTCTTTTTGCTTCGACGCCACGCCGACGTCGGTGCGCTCGCCGTTGATCCAGTAGCGGCAGTCGCGCAGCTCCACGGTGTCGCCCGGCACGGCGATACATCGCTTCATGTAGTAGAGCCTGATGTTCATCGCCAGGCTGTCCCATCTCGCTGCGTAGGGATGGTTGAACACCACCACGTCGCCGCTCTTTAGCTCCCCGAAGTGAGGGCCGCGCCTGATATTGACCTGCTTGCCGTCGAGGGCGTCGAATATGTTAAACAGTCGCGCGCCCATAACAAACTTATTGACCAGCACATAGTCGCCGGGCACGATGGTCGGAGTCATAGACCGCGTCGGTGTGCTGAACGACGCGAAGCAGAACACCTGTCCCAGCACCCATAGCACAGCCAAACAGAAGGCAGTCAGATAGATATTGATTATCCAATTGCAAATACGCTTTACCCAAGTCCGCGCAAAAAATTTTCTTAGACCGGAGAACCTAAGAACCAAAGGGTTATAATTTTTCATTTTTCACTTTTCACACACACCATTTTTCATTTTTCTCACCACCACTGCTGACGGCCGTTTTCGTCAATCATGAATATCCGCTCTTCCTTGCCTTTGATAAGAGGGATAGCTAAATCCTGACTTTCTTTCTTGCAAGCTTTTATCAATATACTCATTGATGTGCACACGACGCATACAATGAGTATATTGATGAGAGTTTTCCATGCGTACATATTAGTTAAAAATCGAATTTTTCGATTGACATAATCTCCATCTGGTCATCTTTCCTCGTTAAATATAGATCGGATTCATCTATATAGCAAGTGTTTATGTATGTATCGGGATCGAGGAGCAATGTTTTCTCTTTTCCTGACAATTTGTCAAGAATGTGAATATAAGGTTGCTTTTCGCTTTTGAAGTTTATGATCAGATATTTGTCATTTTCATGGAATCGGAGTTGTTGAACAGGGAATTTCGAAGAATTTGGAGCCCAAGCATTTCCCGTAAATTTTTCTTTAAAGGTTTTATCATCAGGCCAAAGACCATTGAAATCCAGCTCATATCTTACCGAAGCCTTACCGTCAGATAAAGTGTATAGACGGGGTTCCATAACCGGTGTATATCCCACGGTGCCGTCTGGTAGGTTTTGGAGTGCCTCTATACCAATTATCGTTATACCTTTCTGTAGCTCAGGAACCTCCATTACGGTTTGGATTGCAGTGTCATTATTTTGTCGCCAAGATACTCGGATGTCTTCATACTGCTGATTTGTGAAGTCAAACCATTGATTCCCTTCTTTATCCAAAAGAGCATTGAGCGTCATCGCCGGCGCATTGATAGCCTCAAGGAAATTACCAAGTTTATCAATTTTGACAAGTTTAAAAGAAGAATCATCGTAAGTGGAGATTTCACTGTCAGTTACAGAGATACATGATGGAGAATTGATGTCTTCGGGACCGGCACCTTGGCTGCAATATGAAAATAGCTGCTCCCCGCTCTTAAGGTAGGCAAAAATACCGGCAGAGGGATAAAGAGATATTGCATAAATAGTATCACCTCTCACGAAAATATTCCTCGCAAAACCCATTATGTTTTCACATTCCTCAGAAAAGTTAATTAGCTGCTTAGGGGTGAGACCTTCCGACATAGGATGTGCTGCGGCTATATCAATATGAACGACTTTTTGCGTTAAATCAATTTGGTTTTGTTCTTCTTTCTTGGAACAGCCGCACAAAGCTAAGCTTAGTGCGGCAAACGTTATAGTGAGCTTATTCATATATCAATTCCAACCAGGAAACAAGGGGTCATTGCAGCAATATAAATCACCTTGGCCTGCGCAAATACAACCTGGTGTGCTTCAGTTGAGAATAAAATCTTTTTTCTCATTTGATTTAAAGTTTTTGTTTTGTAATTTAATTATTTATTATACCCATAAACAGTTAGCCGACCGTCATCTATAATCTCAGTATTGTTAGGTTGTCTAATAAATAAAAGTGTTGAACAATTACGGTAAATTTATATCCGATACTTCTAACTACCAGATGTCTTCAACACTAATTTTTGAGATGCTGATATTGGTTGAATTTTCTTCCTCGACAAGAGCTACAATCCTTCCATCATCATCAATTGCAAAAGGTGTCAGTATTGGTAGAGATGGGATTATTATGCCTATAAGATTTAGATCCGTATCATAGCAGTAAATATTTATGCCTTTATCATTTTTGTATGGAATGTAAATTTTTCCGTCATGAAATACGGGCTGCCTGAGAAAACCTCTGTCATAACCGCTCTCCAATGTCGCGGTCGCGGATATTGTTGCTGTAGCAGGGGTCGTCGTGTATTCGTAAGGAGATGCCACAATCTCTTTTATGACATCAAAGCCGGTATCGTTTACCGAATATAGGCTAAGAATATGTGAAGAAACTGCTAAAAATCGTCCTTTCGGAAGTTCACAGATTCCGACAGTTTGATGAAAAAAGGCTTTTTGCTCAGCATTGCTCTTACGATCGGAGGCTGTATACTCTGGATATGATCCAAAATGCGATGTCACAGAGTCATTGAGTAAAACCGCAAAACGGGTTTCACCACACTCCGCGTCTTCTGTACCAAATGGAATCTTTGAGATAATATTACTACCATCATTTAGAGAAAACACACCTGTAGCCCAGAATGGCAAGTCTTTTACAGATTTTATAATAGTGTCGCATAAGAAATCAGATTTATATAGACAGAATTTTTGTCTATCATAAATAAGCAGACTGTCTCCAATCATATTGATCATCAGGGGACCAAGCATTTCCTTGTAGGCTGTTCCGCGAGATATCTCCGATTTTATCAAACTACCGTCTTTTAAAGAAAACCAGTTTAGAAATTTATCTCCCGAGAATTGATTTGTCAATAAAGTATCACCTTTAACCCTGAGATCAAGTAGGATGCCTAAAGCCTCATTGGTACTGATTATTTCAAAATCCATATCAACATAGGCGAATGATTCTTTATCATGTTTACAACCGGTTAAGGAGAAAAATACACATACTGAGATTATCAAAATCAGCGGCCAATATACCCGTCTTTTCATATTCTTTGAATATATGAATAAAGTTTATTAATATTATTTTTAACAATGATTCGTGGTGGTAATTACATTTTCACGGCCAAACCCAATCTTGAAATAAAATGAAACATCATGAAAGATTGTTGTTCTGCATTTATTTTCGGCTGTCAAACTAATTAATTTATTGCCAATTATGGCAGTTTTATATCAGTTACCTCTAAGATATAAGGATTGTCTTCTGAATCCTGAACTTCAGCCAGAAAAAGAAACGAGTCATCGCTAT
>CAMWNL010000269.1 GCA_947175585.1 uncultured Bacteroidales bacterium
GGACATCACTCCACCACATCTCAAATACTGACCGCTCTGCTAAATACTGATCTGACTGACAAGTCAGTCATAGATATGGGCACAGGCACCGGAATCCTCGCCATACTTGCAGCAATGCGTGGAGCCAAACCTGTGACCGGTATTGAACTCGATGGATTCGCTTATGAAAACGCTATCGAGAACGTCGCGCTCAACGGTCATCCGGAAATCAGACTGATTAACGGAGATGCATCCTCTCTCGCCGAAGTAGACCCGGCCGACGTATTCATTGCCAACATAAACCGTAATGTTATCCTCGCCGATCTTGCCGCCTATGCCGCCCGTCTGAAAAGCGGCGGAACAATGCTGCTCAGTGGCTTCTACGAAGGAGATGATTGCGATATGATAATCAAAGAGGCCGCCAACTACGGACTCTCTCCTGCCGGACAGAGCTCAGACAAACGCTGGGCGTGTCTCAAACTTATCAAGGCCTGAAACTATAGTCCGTACTTACGATACTCGTTTAAAGTAAATTAGGGCGGTGTTGATCTGACACCGCCCTAATTTATAGCATATAGTATTAGTTTATTTTACGAGAACCTTACGAACTGTGCCATCTGACATACGGTCGATACGGAAACCACGGCTATTTACACTACTGCGCACGCCGTCGATTCCATAAGAATCTACAACAATGGGAGCAGATGCATCAAAATCTGCGATACCGCTTGATCCGTCAGACTCAATCACTGAAAATTTCTTCCAATAGTCGGCAGCTTTGTATGCCTCTACACTTGATGAAGGAACTAATAGCTTGACACTGGAATAACCATCAAAAGACTCTTCAAATAGATCGCCGTTAAGCGTCTGAGGAGCAACAGACTTATTGACGATTGACTCAAGTCCCTCATCTAACATAAAAGCGTAATCACCAATTTTCTTAACGGTTGACGGTAACTCTATGGTCTTAAGTTGCGGACATATTGCCAATGATCTCATGCCAATACTTTCAAGACCTTCGTTAAGTTGAACCTGCTCAAGCACGGGATTACCGCACAAAGCATAGTCTCCCATTGTAACAAGACCACTTCCTGCTGTAAATGACTCAAGGAGATTATTGTATCCGAACGCAAAATTATCGACAACAGTTACACCGTCGGGTAAAACCACTTTACGCAGATAAGTATTATAAAATGCGCTATTACCAATCGTCTCTAAAGATTCAGGGAATACAATATCAGATATTCCGGAATGAGCAAATGAAAAGGTCCCTATAGAGGTGAGTGTCGACGGGAGCTCTACAGACTCCAGGCATGAACAAAGGCTAAATGCACCTGACGAAATTGTTTCAATACCCTCGCCAAACGTCACGTCTGACAACTCACGACACTGATAGAAAGCATTGACACCTGTGCTTTTGAGACTACCCGGCAAATTGACAGAAGGCAGTATTTCACAAGCACAGAACGCCTTTTCACCTATAAACTCCAGACCTTCATTCAACTCTAATGAGACAAGCGTTGCATTCAGAATAAACGCCTGGGCTCCGATAGTACGCATAGTCTTCGGGAATTTCACACTTTCAAGTTTGTTACAACTCTGGAACGCCATATCCCCGATAGTTTCAAGTTGTTTGCCAAAGTCAACTGATTCGAGAACGCGACATTGATAGAATGCAGATTCTCCAATAGATTTAACATTATTAAGATTTACCTTAGTCAGGTTTTTAAACTGGTAGAAGGCTGAACTTTCAATATTAACCAACTCGTCAGGAGCGTTGAACTCTGTAAGTTTAGCTCCGGCAACAATTAAACTGCTGTGATCCTTTGAATACAAGCAATTATCTACTGCCGTAAATTTGGGGTTAGTCTCAGCAACTGAGATGGAGCCGAGATTAGTACAACCTACAAAAACGTTACGACCAAGTGAGTCAAGTGTGGCTGGAAAAGATATGGAAGTGAGCTGAGCATCTCCATAGAACGCACCACTTTCGATGATTTCGAGTTCGGCAGGCAATGTCAGGTTGCGCAGCAACGCATTGTTGCGCATAGAGTTATTAGCAATATTCTTGACTGTCGACGGAACCACATAATTGAGCATCTTAGTACTCATACATGGAGCAGCTATAAGTCGAGTCACATCTTTATCAAAAAGTACATCGTCAACAGCAGTGAAATTTTCGCTACCCTCAGCTACAGAGAGAGCGGTCAATGATGTACAGCCGCCCCATGGATTACCTCCAAGTGTAGTAACTGACGCCGGAACATTAACAGTCTTGATAGACGTACAGTTGTAAAAGGCAAAATTTCCAATTGATTCCACGCCTTCGGGCAGAACAACATCCTTGAGACTTTTGTCTCCATAGAAAGCCATTTGACCAATTGTGCGAAGAGCCTCCGGCAACGTCACGCTTGTAACAGCCGAACATCCGTAAAACGCATTGTCGGCAATTGTTACAACATTCTCCCCAATCGTTATTGATGTAACCTCAGTTTTATTCTGACACGCTGCAGTTGATATTTCAGTAACCGCATACTCTACATCAGATGACGTTACAGTGGCAGGAATGACTAATTCAGTCTGATTAAAAGCCGAGGTCAGAGCCGCCAGTCTCGCTGTTTTATTTGTCAGGTCAAGATCATAGAGAAAACCATCCGGAGTCATTAGTGGAAGAGCTGACACCGGAAGTGCCAATAACCCGACCAACGCCGGAGTCAGACATAAAAGTAAACGCTTGTTCATTTGCTTAATGATTTAAATGTGATGAGATAAAATATTGATTATTCCATTTAATTGTGCCTTTTACAAGAAAGATAAAACGCTTATTGCACAAAGTTACACAAAAATTTTAAATACACGCAATTTTAGCGGAAAATTGCAATGAATTTCAATCTAACACCTACCATTATGCAAGGGAAAAGGCTAAAAAAAATGCGGCCTTGCCTATCTTTGACAAAGCCGCATAGATTATATATTTGATCTTATCTTTACCAGATCACGATGCGTTCTGCTTCGGGACGGAACATCTTGTCACCGTTCTTGATGCCAAAGGCCTCAAAGAAAGGAGCAATGTTACGCAGAGTCACATTCACACGGTTTTTGCCGAGAGAGTGAACGTCACCTGTGGTGAGTGAGCGCATCTCCTCGGGACGGATATTGTTTGCCCAAAGGTTAGCATAGTTCATATAGAACACCTGCAAGGGATCATAACCGTCAATCTTAGCTTCCTCTGAAGTTATATCAACACCTTTTTTCTTCTGAGCGTCGAGGAAAGCTGTCATCGCGATGCGGAGACCGCCCTGGTCAGCGATGTTTTCACCAAGAGTGTACTGACCATTGGCGTTAAGACCCGGAAGCACTTCGACTGCGTTGAACTGATCGATAAGACCCTGAGTCATCTTGGCGAATGCCTCTGCATCTTCTTCAGTCCACCAGTTGATCATATTACCGTCAGCGTCAAAGTTACGGCCCTGGTCATCGAAACCGTGAGTCATCTCATGGCCGATAACCACACCGATACCTCCATAGTTTTCAGCATCGCTGGCTTCGGGATCAAAGAACGGAGCCTGCAGGATGCCGGCCGGGAACACAATTTCATTAGCCATCGGATTATAGTAGGCATTGATTGTCTGAGGAGTCATGCCCCACTCTGTCTTGTCGACGGGTTTACCCCATTTTGACAATTCCTTAGCCTGATGCCACATGCTGACATTGTGCATATTCTCGTAATATGACAATTTAGGGTCGATAATCATAGTCGAGTAATCTTCCCAC
>CAMWNL010000270.1 GCA_947175585.1 uncultured Bacteroidales bacterium
GTCGGGGCTTGTCCGGCGTGATGATTGTTGCCGGGGCGGTTCGATGGTCCGGCATTGTTATGTTGAGGAGGCCTCTGATTACCGGGCTTGTTGTCAGGTCTTGGGTTATTGCCCGGACGCTGGTTGTGATTGCCGGGGTTAGGACGGTTATGATTTCCGTTATTGGGGCGGTTGTGATTGTTGCTGTGAGAGGGGTTATCCTTATGCTTCTCGGTGTGCTGATTGTTTTGGCCGCCGTTATTGCGTCCACGGGCATCAATTGTCGGCATACAGAGAGCGGCGATTGCCACTGTAAAAGCGATGGTTTTGATAGTTAGTTTCATGACTCTCTATTTTAGGGATGTTCTATATTTATTAAGATGCTTTTAGGGCAGAAAAGTTTAACATGCTTCCGATATTTCATAAGTTTTTTGTAAATTTGCAGAAAATATAAAGCAAAACAGAAATCTCAATAGACATGAAAGAAGTTGCCCGCATTCTTGCTGAAAAGTTACTCAAAATCAGTGCGATTAATCTCCAGCCCTCCAACCCTTTTGTCTGGGCTTCAGGATGGAACTCACCCATCTATACAGATAATCGCAAGACTCTATCATATCCGTCGCTCCGTTCATTTATCAAAATTGAACTCTGCCGCGTAATTCTTGAGCAGTTTGGTGATGCTGATGTCGTGGCCGGAGTTGCTACCGGAGCTATCGCTCAGGGCGCTCTTGTCGCTGACAACCTCGGTCTCCCCTACGTTTATGTTCGCTCTACTCCCAAAGACCACGGCCTCGAAAATCTCATCGAAGGCAATTTGCAGCCGGGCATGAAGGTTGTCGTTGTAGAGGATCTCATTTCTACCGGCGGCAGCTCTCTTAAGGCTGTCGAGGCTGTGCGTGCCGCAGGTTGCGAGGTTATCGGTATGGTTGCGATGTTTACTTATGGTTTCCCGGTTGCTGAAGAAAACTTCCGCAAGGCTGGTGTGAAACTCGTCACTCTCAGCAACTACAACGCTATGCTCGAAACTGCTTTGTCAACAAATTATATCAAAGAGTCTGACATCGAGACACTCAAGGAGTGGCGCAAAGATCCGGCCAACTGGACTCCATTACGAACCATTGAATAATCTCCCCGACTATGGCAGAATATAAAAGCAAGGCAGTCACGGTCGCACGTTCTGCTGAATATATTGCCGATAAGTTTGCCGATTTATCAGCATTTGGCAATGCTCTCGACTCTCTACCCGAGTCAGAGCGCGCCAAGATTGGTGACGTGAAGTTTGACGCCGATTCCATAACTATAGAAACTAAGCAGGTAGGCACAATCAGCTTCAAGGTGACAGAACGCACTCCGCGTAAAGTCGTGATGAATGCTGTCGGCTCACCTGTGCCCCTCGATTTATGCGTAAACCTTACTCCGCTTGGTCAGGACTCAACAGAAATTGTCACTTCGATTGACGTTGAGATTCCGGCTATGCTCCGTCCCTTGATTGGTGGAGCGATGCAGAAGGCTGTCGACCAGTTCGGCAACCTTATGGCAAAGCTTAACGCATAATGACCGATTAAAATATAAAAGAGTGAAAAATGGAGAATTAAGTTTTTTCATTTTTCGCTCTTCTTTATTCATTAATATATTTCTCCTCTCTATGATTAGAAAATTTTTCACATTATTAAGTCTTGCGGCGGCTGTTATATTGAATTCAGGGTGTGACCATCTTGATAATAAGCGTATTCCGGCGGCCCCGGTACATGTCCCGTTTGCTACGGTCGGAGACTGGAACGTTCAGGGTATTGGAGGCGCGCTTGATTACAAGCGTTTTATCAAAGAACAGCTTCAACCGTCCAATTATCATTATTCGGCAATATCAGCAACGGGTTTCGGCGGTGTGTTGCTTGTCGGTGATGTCAACGGAGCGCCTGTGGCTTACGATTTGTCGTGTCCGGTTGAGTGCAAACGCGATGTACGCATTTTTGTAAATACTGACGAGATGGTGGCCGAGTGTCCGCAGTGTCACAGCACTTATGATATCTTTTCGTTAGGTGGACATCCTCTATCGGGTGAGGCAGCTCACGAAGGGTTTGGACTGCGGCGGTATAACGTAGGTCCGAGTTCAGGTAGCTATATGCTGATCAGTAATTAAGACAATAAAAAAGTGAAAAATGAGGTTCATCTTCATTTTTCACTTTTTATATTTTAAAATCTGTCAATTAATTTTTCTGTGGTCTGCACTCGCAGTGCTGGCCGTCGGGATCGAGTAGTCCGACGATATATGCATCGTTGTCCTCGATAAGTGTGGTCAGATGTTCGGCATACGCTTCATAGTCGCTAATCGGGGCTTTGGCTACACCTGACTCTGCGGCTGCCTTGGCTATTGCAGGTGCAACGGTTTTCAGCAGTCGTTTGTCAAATGGTTTCGGCAGGATGTAATCGACGCCGAACTCCAATGACTCTACTCCGTATGCCATGCATAGTGATTTCGGCACGGATTGTCGGGCGAGAGCAGCAATTGCTCTTGCAGCCGCAACTTTCATCTCCTCATTTATTTCGCTTGCGCGGCAATCGAGCGCAGCACGGAAAATATAGGGAAATCCGAGCACATTATTTATCTGATTGGGATAGTCAGAGCGGCCGGTTGCGAAGATCAGATCATTTCGTGTTGCTTTGGCTTTATCGTAGGCTATCTCGGGATTAGGATTGGCGAGAGCGAACACGATAGGACGGGGCGCCATTGATAAGAGCATTTCGGGTGTTACGACATCTGCGACTGAAAGTCCGAGGAAGACGTCGGCGCCTTTAAGAGCCTCGGCGAGAGTTGTGATAGGAAGGTCGGTTGCAAATTCACGCTTCTGCTTATTGATGTCTGTGCGCGATGTGGTGACTACGCCCTTGCTGTCACACATAATGATATTCTCTTTCTTCACTCCGAGATGTATGTAGAGTCGGGTACATGAAATTGCGGCAGCGCCCGCACCGTTGATGACCACACGCACCTCTCCGATTTTTTTACCCTGGATATCGAGAGCGTTGAGCAGGGCTGCTCCGCTGACGATTGCTGTGCCGTGCTGATCGTCGTGCATGACAGGAATGTCACAGGCTTTTTTCAGCTTGTCTTCTATTTCAAAACACTCAGGAGCCTTGATGTCTTCGAGGTTTATGCCGCCGAATGTCGGAGACATAGCCTTGACCACGTCGACGAAGCGGTCAGGGTCGTGCTCGTCAATTTCAATGTCATAACAGTCGAGGCCGGCGAATATCTTAAACAATAGTGCCTTGCCCTCCATGACAGGCTTTGACGCAGCCGCGCCGATGTTGCCGAGGCCGAGTACTGCGGTGCCGTTTGAAATTACGGCGACAAGATTGGCCTTGTTGGTATAAAGGTATGCGTCTTCCTGATTTTTTTCGATCTCTTTACAGGGATATGCCACGCCGGGCGAATATGCGAGCGACAGATCGTCGGGATGAGAGGTTGATTTTGTTGCAACTGTTTCAATCTTACCCGGCATTGGGTAACGATGATAGTTTAAAGCTTCTTGTTGTAAATCTTTAGACATATATATGATGGTGTTTTATGTTATTGTCATTTAATAACAAATTATCAGAGAAATGTGTTTAATGACTGACAAAATTACAAAAAAGCCTTGTAATGTTATGCCTCTTTATCATTCTTTATACTTTGTCTGATTTTATAAGGTGATTAATCCGGAAATTTGTGTACTTTTGCATTACCAAAATAATTGTTAGCTATGTTGGAAATTAGTGAAA
>CAMWNL010000271.1 GCA_947175585.1 uncultured Bacteroidales bacterium
ATATATGGGTATGGGCGTATCGGCATGCGCGACCTGCGACGGTTTCTTCTACCGCAAGCGTACAGTCGCAGTTGTCGGAGGTGGTGACACCGCTGCAGAGGAGGCTCTCTATCTTGCAGGTCTTGCCTCGAAAGTCTATCTTATCGTGCGCCGTGACAAACTCCGTGCTTCAAAGGTTATGCAGCAGCGTGTGTTTGAAAACCCCAAAATTGAAATACTCTTCAATACCAATACCGTCGGACTTTTCGGCAACGAAGTGCTCGAAGGTGCACATCTTGTAGCCAATAAAGGTACGGAAAACGAAAATTACTACGATATCGCAATCGACGGTTTCTTCCTTGCCATCGGCCACAAACCTAACACCGAGATTTTCGCAGGTCAGATTGACCTTGATGAAAATGGCTATATCAAAGTTGATGCGCCGTCGACAAGAACCAATATCGAAGGGGTGTTTGCCGCAGGTGATGTCGCTGACCCGACCTACCAACAGGCCATCTCAGCTGCCGGTACCGGATGCAGGGCTGCAATAGACCTCGAACGTTTCCTTATCGAAAAAGAAGATATCTGATGACAGACAACACTTCATCTATGCGCGATTTCGGCACTCAGACTGCCGAAATCGCTGTTTTATTACAGACCGGCGACATTGAGCAAGCTGTCCGCACCAGTGGCGAACTTCTCGCGGAGAGTGATAATACACTCCGCATGCTCCGAAACGAACACAAACCTCTTGATGAGGCGGTCCAACAGTTTATCGAAGCTGCCATCCTGCATGTCCACGCCCTGCGCCTGGCTAAGGCCGTAAATGACGCTTTTTCGTGTGCAATCGGTGCATTGTTGACAGTGGAGGTCTATGGTTTGACAACTGCGGTTGAACCGTCACGCAAACTCCGCCTCTACAGCTTCGCACTTACTTCAGCTATCGACAGCTTTGACCGTATGGGCGACAATGGTGATCCCTCGCTTGAAGATCACCGCGGATACATACTTTCATATCTTGCCTCCCTACTCTACTATTATTATAAGGCGACCGCAGCTGCTGATCCCGAAGACAGTTCTCTACCTGAAGCCTATAACTTCCTTAAAGCAATTCAGTCGAGCGGAGCAATTCAGACTCCGACAATTAAATTAGGCGAGAAAGATGTTGACCCAGCATCACCGGGTCCACTACTCGTCGACATAATGGGCCGTTCAGCCGCTCTCGGTCTCTACGCATGAATATATAGATTTTGCGGATGCTGTTTCTAAACGTAACAACATCCGCAAAATAATTTATAAAAAAATTTATTTCAACCTATTCCAAGTCCTCTGCCGGGGTAGAGGCGAGCATATCGGCTTCGGCTTTGCCCGGAGTCGATTTTTTTGCATTGCGGTACCAGCGTCCTGAAACCATACGCCATAAGAAAATTGATCCACGGAATATAAGTTCCACACACATGGCAATCCACACACCTCGCAATCCCACTGATGGAGCAAGGATAGCCGCGACCGGAATACGGACAAGCCAGATACTTCCGAAGTTCATTATAGCAGGAATAAGCGTGTCGCCTACTCCGACAAATGCACCATAGGCTACAATCGAAGCTGCATACATTGGTTCGGCCCATGCTTCGATACGAAGCACCTCCGTGCCGAGCTTGCTTATAGCCTCAACCGGTGTCATTATATCCATCATCAATGGAGCGGCTGCATACATGACACCAGCCATAACTGTCATGATCGCCATACCCATAATCACGGTTATATGACCGAATCGCTTCACCAAATCTATACGTCCGGCTCCGAAACTCTGGCCGGTAAGCGTAGTCGCAGCATCACTGATACCAAAGCCCGGCATATAACAAAGGCTCTCGGCTGTGACAGCAAAAGCATTTGCCGCAATGGCGATCACACCAAGCGGTGCTACGATAATTGTAATCATAATCTGCGCACCACAGAAAACAACGTGCTCAGCCGTCATCGGCAACGCAATCTTGACCGCTTTCCGGAGAACCGGTTTTGTCGGAAAAAATTCTCTCAACGGTTTCATACCAATTGTAAGACCTTTTTCACGACGGCAAAGATACCACATCATCACGGTCGCAGTGACGCACTCCGCCGCCACAGTACCGAGAGCGGCACCGAGCACACCGAGACCGGCACCCGGCATAGTGAATTCAAAAGAGCCGACATTAAGAGTGCGAGTCGGGAAAATCAAAATAAAATTAAACACGACATCGAGTACACACATCATTACATTCAGCAGACTCGGCACTTTCATATTTCCGGCACAACGCAACATACCACCGGCGAGATAATTCATCGTCAGAATCGGCAACGCTATAACAAAAACTGCAAAATATAGCGTAGCATTGCCTCTAATCGAATCATCACCTCCAAGCCAATGCGGAAGAAACGGGGCAATCGCCAATCCGATTAACGCAATTACGATGCCGGCGATAAGACAGGAACTGATGCCCTGACGGAGAACTGAACGAGCGTTGTCGTAACGTGTGGCTCCAATCTCATGAGCCACCTGAACCGAAAAGCCCATAGTAATCATGGAGCACACACCCCAGAAAAGCCACAGACTACTGCTCATAAGCCCGACTGATGCCGACTGATCAGCGCCAAGACGACCAACCATCGAGGCATCAATATATTGCATCATGATGCTCGACAGTTGGGCAAGAATTGCCGGCACGGCTAACTTGACTGTAAGACCAACCTGCTCGCGCAGAGTCATCGGTTCACCATTCTGGATTTTGGTGATGTCAGACATTTTAAAAATCTATAGAGTATTTAATATGGGTTCAACGCGTTTGAGAGCCTCAGCTATTACAGAACGTGGAGTTGCGAAATTAATGCGTATGTATCGCTTATCCCCATAAATCGAACCGCTTGCCACACGGACATGAGCCTTGTCGACAAGCAGGCTTTCAATTGCATCAGCATCAAGGCCTGAAGCCGAGATGTCAATCCATGCAAGATATGTAGCCTGAAGGCGCGCTATCGGGTATCTCGACAACCTTTCATTAAAAAATGATTTAATCAAGCGATAATTGCCTTCGAGATAAACGCGCAACGCATCGAGCCAGTCTGCACCATCCGAATAAGCCGCAATGAGACCTGCGACTCCAAATGGATTTACATCACAAACCTCATTAATATTGATTGCCTTATCAACCTTTGATCGCACTTCATCGTCGGGACAGACGATATTGGCAATTTGTAAACCGGCTGTATTGAATGCTTTGCTTGGAGCATTACAGATTACAGCCCGGTCATCAATATTACCGTAAGGCACATAGTCAAGTCCGGGCAAAGTGAGTTCACAATGGATTTCGTCACTCACCACAGTCACTCCGTTGCGATGACAAATCCCGGCTACACGCTCAAGTTCATCACGACTCCACACCCTGCCTGACGGATTGTGAGGATTGCAGAGAATAAACAGGCGGTTATCCGGTACAGCAGCAAGTCTCTCCAGACCTTCAAAATCAATCTCATAAGTAAACTCCGAGTCTCCGAGGTCAACGCGTCTGAGAGGACTCTCAACTATGCGGCAACCGTTATTGCGGATAGATGAAAAAAAACAATTATATGCAGGTGTGTTAAGTATCACACCTTCGCCCGGAGCTGCAAACGCCTTAATGATAGCCGACATAGCCGGAACGACACCTGATGTATAAATCACTTTCGCACGGTCAATCTTATAATTATGACGACGACCAAACCAGTCGGTCAATGATTCAT
>CAMWNL010000272.1 GCA_947175585.1 uncultured Bacteroidales bacterium
ACGGAGAGGAAGCCACTTCGATCGGCGTCTATATCAAAGATCTCACTTCCAATGAAGTGCTTTATGATTTTAATTCAGAGCTCGCGCTCACTCCGGCGAGTGTGATGAAGTCTGTTACTTCGGCGACAGTCCTTAGTCTTATCGGTGAGGATTATCGGTTTACAACGCCGGTTGTGCTCCGCGGCAACGCCGGGTCAGCTTCGACGTGGAGCGGTGATCTTGTCATCTGCTCGTCGGGCGACCCGACAGTCGAGAGTGAGAATTTCAAATCAAATCTCGGATTCTGTGACTCCATCTGTGCCTCGCTTCAGCGCATGGGCATCCGTGAAATCGAGGGAACGATTGTCGTTGAGGAGACATTAAAGGACTCCGGCCCGATAGCTCAGTGGGAGGTTGAAGATATAGCGTGGCCCTATGGAGCCGGTCTTTATGGTATGAACTATCGCGATAACACCTGTTGGGTCTATCCTCTTACCGGCGAGACCAAACCTTTTGTTCCGGGATTTAAAGTTAACGTGGTCAAGAGTGACGGCAGCAATGATTTGCGTCGAGGTGTCGGTTCAGATAATCTTACGGTCTACACTCGCAACACTGACAATAAGAAATGGTCGGTTGCGACGACTGTGCCTGACCCGTCGGCTGTGCTGTTGGCACAGCTCACCGGAGCGCTTGAGCGTCGCGGCATAAAAATAGGCAACCGTTCCGTAGCCCGTAGCAATGCACCGGTCCGCACAGTCTATAATCATCGCTCACCTTCGTCGGCCGAGATAATGCGCAGCCTTATGGTCAGGAGCGATAACCTGTTTGCCGAGGGCATGCTGCGTCTGCTCGCTCCGGGCGAGACTCGTGAAAAGGCGATCAAGCGAGAAAAAGATTTGTGGAATAATCGCGGTGTCGACGCTCGCTATTCATTGATTTTTGATGGCAGCGGTCTCACGCGCGGCAACCGTCTGCAACCGCGTTTCATTGCTGATATCCTGCAGTGGATGGCTGAGAGTCCTAAGTCGGAAGCTTATGTGTCATTTTTCCCGAAAGCCGGTCTTGAAGGCACATTGCGTACATTTCTGGTCAACTCTCCTCTTAAAGGCAAGATAGCCTTAAAGACCGGCAGTATGAACGCCGTGCAGTGCTATGCCGGATACAAACTCGACGACAATGGCAAGCCTACCCATGTTATAGTCGTGATGGTCAACGGCTTTTTCTGCAAACGTGCTCAATTGAAAAAAAGTGTCGAAGACTTGCTTTCCGACATATTCTTATAATCACATCTGAAGTTAAAGATATGAATACCGAACTTATAAATAAAGCCCTTGCTCTTTGCAGCGAAATCGAAGAGCGGCAGGCCCAGTTAAAAGAAATTCTTAATTCAATGATCTCCGTAGAGCCGGTCTCAGACTTGGTAGACCAATCGGACGAGTCAGACGACTCGGACCGGTCAGACGAGTCCGACGAGTCCGACTTGTCCGACAAGTCGGAGCCAATCGAGGCAGCAATAGCTCCTGAGCCTGAGCCTGCTCCCGAGCCCGAGGTCATTCCAGCTCCCCAGCCGTCCGGAGATCTACGCAAGGCCTTTACGATCAACGACCGTTTCAGGTTCCGGCGCGAGCTTTTCGGCGGAGATGATAAAGCTATGCTCGACGTTATCGCTCACCTGTCAGAGTCTCAGTCTTATGGTGATGCGCTTGCATATATTGACACACTTGGTTGGAGCGCAGACAATGAAGCTGCCGGAGAGTTTAAAGAGATTGTTTCGACCTTCTTTAACGGCTATCGTCTATGAGCGGAAAGCTTTTCATCGTGCCGACTCCCATAGGCAATCTTGGAGACATGACGCCGCGAGCGGTCGAAGTGCTATCAAAGGCCTCGCTTATATTGGCAGAGGACACTCGCACGAGCTCTACACTCATGAAACATTTCGGGATAGCCACCCCGATGATAAGCCATCATAAATATAACGAGCACACTGCAGTCGGTCAGCTCATAGAGCGTCTGAAAGTCGGTGAGATCATCGCGTTGGTGTCTGACGCCGGCACTCCGGGCGTATCTGATCCCGGATTCATGCTTTCTCGCGAATGTAGGCGCGCAGGTATTGATGTTGAGACTTTGCCGGGTGCAACGGCCTTTGTGCCGGCTCTCGTCAGTTCGGGGCTTCCTTGCGACCGCTTTGTGTTCGAAGGTTTTTTGCCGCCTAAAAAGGGCAGGGCGAGCCGTCTGGCGGCCCTTGCTGAAGATCAGCGCACATTTATAATATATGAATCACCTCTGCGTCTCGCCAAAACGCTTGAACAGCTTGCCGAAATCTGCGGTGCAGACCGTCCGGCTTCCGTATCGAGAGAAATATCGAAAATCCACGAAACTACCGTGCGTGGCACACTTGGCGAGTTGTCTGAATTTTTTAACATGAACCAAGCGCGAGGTGAGATTGTTATAGTTGTAGGAGGAAAATCCATTTCTCCGGAAGAAAAAATTCATAAGAACAAATACAAAGACTGACATGAAAAAGTTCGTTACATTAAGCTTAATCGCAATGCTCGGCCTTACGGCTTGTAATTCAGGTAAATCCGATAAAGAAAAGGAAGCCGATGCTCTCAATCAGGCAACTCGCGAGGAACTCGCCAACGCCGTAGCGGAGCGAGACCAACTGTTTAGCCTCTATAACGATATAAATCAGGGTATGGAGCAAATCAAACAACTCGAAAATATCCTTACTGTCTCAAATAGTCTGCCGGGTGAGACTGTGACTCAGCGTGAGCAGATTATGAGTGACATCGCTGCTATTCAGAAGGCACTTCAGGAGCGTCGTGAAAAGCTTGTCGAACTTGAAAAGAAGCTATCCAGTTCAAGTAAGGACAACGGTACTCTACGTCAGACTATATCCAATCTTCGCGCTCAACTCGAATCGCAGGCTACGGAGATAACTTCGCTGAAAGAGAATCTTGACCAGGCTCGCCAGCGCATCGGCCAGCTTGATGCTCAGGTCGACTCGCTCAGCTCGACGGTTGCTGTCGTGACAGATGAGCGTAACGTGGCTCAGGAAGAGACTGTCAATCTCGCTAATGAACTCAACACATGTTATTATGCTATCGGTAGCAAAAGCGAACTCAAAGAGCGTCATATAATCGAAACCGGTTTTCTCCGCAAGACAAAGCTGCTCAAAGGTGACTTTGACCAAAGTTTCTTCACTACAGCCGATAAACGAACACTCACGCGTATCGCGCTCCACTCCAAGAAGGCTGAGGTTATGACTAACCAACCCGAAGGTTCTTATGTAATCGAGAGCGATAACGGTCAGAAAGTGCTCGTAATCACCAACCCCGATGCTTTCTGGAGTTTGACTAATTATCTTGTGATAAAAATTGACTGATAGACAGTTGTCTTATCAAAATATTCCATGGGGCGTATCATTGATTTGGTATGCCCCATTTATCTGTGTATATATTGCAATATTGTGGAGCGCTTCCGTCGTAAGGAGTTGTCGCGTCGTGACCGACGTCTTTTGAGACGAAAGACTCAGTCGCGCAAATCTTGATTTTTGCGCGCTTCGTCAAACTTTGCTTTCATTGTCGGATTGCCGCGTGTCAGTTTTTTTATGGTCAGTGCGTCGGCTTTGTCGTTGGCGAGTCGTAGATTGTTTTCTGAACTTAGTAGTGCATCCTTGATTTTCTGAAGGTTTGCGATGGATTTGTCGATACCCTCTATCGCCGCACGGAATTTTTCACTCGCTATACGAT
>CAMWNL010000273.1 GCA_947175585.1 uncultured Bacteroidales bacterium
TTAAAGTCTACGGACTTCTGGGGCCTAACGGTGCCGGTAAAACGACGTTAATTAGAATTATCAATCATATCACTGCACCCGACAGCGGCACAGTGACTTTCAATGGTCATCAGCTCACGGCCGCAGATGTTGCCAACATCGGTTATCTTCCTGAGGAACGCGGCCTGTATAAGAAGATGAAGGTCGGCGACCAGGCTATTTTCTTCGCCCGTCTTAAAGGCCTCAGCAAACAGGATGCGACAAAAGCGTTGAAGGAGTGGTTTGAGCGACTTGAGATTTCGTCTTGGTGGAACCGCAAGGTCGAGGAGCTCTCCAAGGGTATGGCTCAGAAGGTGCAGTTTATCGTTACCGTCCTTCACCGTCCCGAACTGCTGATTTTCGACGAACCTTTTTCAGGTTTCGACCCAATCAATGCCAATGTCCTCAAACGCGAGATACTGCGTCTGCGCGACGAAGGTTCGACTGTGATCTTCTCCACTCACAATATGGCCAGCGTTGAGGAGCTGTGTGATAACATCAGTCTGATTAATAAGTCTCATAATATTCTCACCGGCAGTGTGCGCGAATTGCGTCGCGAGTTTTCCGATAATTCCTTTGAGTTCAGCTTCCTTGGTGAGCAATCAAAGCTGACCGAGGCTCTGCAGCCGTTCACTCGTGAGATTTCGTCTAACGGCATCGACCGTGACGGTTTCCTGTCGGTGTCGCTCAAACTCAATTCCGGCGATGATCTTCGCGACGCTATTGCTAAGGCCAACGAGTCGGTCGATCTTCGCTCGTTCCGGCAGGTGTTGCCGAGCATGGATGAAATCTTCATCCGTTCGGTCGAAATGTTTAACCAAAATAATCCACAGCAATGAACTCTCAGCTCTCAATCATCATAGCGCGTGAATATCTCGAACGCGTTAAGCGCAAAAGTTTTATCATTTCAACCATCCTTATGCCACTGTTTATGGTCGGATTGATGGCTTTGCCGGCTCTTATCGCTATATTTCAGACTCCCGAAGAAAAAACTATTGCCGTTATTGACGAGTCGGGGGTTATCGCCAAAACGCTTCAGAATGGCGACGAGACCAAATTTGTGACCGTCGACAAGCCGCTCGCCGATGTTCTCGGTAATGAGGATTATTATGGTGTCCTTGCCATCGGAGCCGATATCGTCGACAAGCCGTCTGATGTCACGCTTTACACTCATTCGGCTTCGTCAATGTCGCTCGAAGGTTATATTTCCAATCAGATCAAGGAGACGGTCGAGTCAATACGTCTGCGCAAGTATAATATTGATAATCTCCCCGAAATCCTCGCCGCGGTTGAAGCCAATGTCAACCTTCAGACTTTCCGCATAGACGAGGACGACGAGGCCGCTGAGACATCATCGACTCTCAGCTACTTTATCGGCATTATCATGTCGTTTATGCTCTATATGTTCATCCTCATGTATGGCCAGATGGTGATGACTTCAATTATCGAGGAGAAAAACAACCGTGTTCTCGAAATCGTCGTGTCTTCAGTTAAGCCTACATATCTTATGCTCGGCAAGATTCTCGGCATCGGTGCGGTCGCTGTCACTCAGATTCTTATCTGGCTTACCATTGTGATGTCGTTTACCTATTGGGTTATGCCTTCACTCATGGCCGGCGTGGTTTCTAACTCAAATGATCCTGAGTTGATGGCTGCTCTCGGTCGTCTTTCTGACGGGTCTTACGTTATGTCGCTCTTTGTCTATCTCCTGCTGTTCCTCATTGGCGGCTACCTCTTCTACTCGTCGATTTATGCTGCCATAGGTTCGGCGGTTGACAATATTCAGGATGCGAGTCAGCTGACAACTATCGCGGTGCTCCCGATAATCGTCGGCATGGTTCTCTCTCCCTCGGTTGTCGCTGATCCTATGTCGACCTACGCGACCTGGGTCTCTATCATTCCGTTTACATCCCCGATGGTCATGATGGCCCGTATTCCGTTTGGTATTCCATTCTGGGAAATTGCCTTGTCGATAGTTCTTCTCTATCTGACTTTCGGTTTCATGATCTGGTTGGCGGCTAAGATCTATCGTGTCGGCATCTTTATGTATGGCAAGAAACCGACCATGTCAGAGCTGATACGTTGGGCTCGCTACAAATAATCTCGTGTAACGCCCGAAAAGGCTTGTTTTTCAATAAAAAACGCTCATTCCCGACAGTTTTAAGATATTTTGTAAAATATTTTGCTGTCGGGAAACGTTTCTCTTAGGAGTTTATTTGAAAATATTTCGTAACTTTGCACGAATTTGCAATAATTAGGCAACAACGCGTGACACATGAGACAATTAAAAATTACAAAATCAATTACTAACCGCGAAAGTGCCTCGCTCGACAAGTATCTTCAGGAGATCGGTCGCGAGGAACTTATTACTGTCGAAGAAGAAGTAGAACTCGCCCAGCGCATACGCGAGGGTGATCAGGCCGCGCTCGAAAAACTGACTCGCGCCAATCTTCGTTTCGTGGTGTCAGTGGCTAAACAATATCAAAATCAGGGTCTCTCTCTCCCTGACCTTATCAACGAAGGTAACCTCGGTCTGATCAAGGCTGCCCGTAAGTTTGACGAAACCCGTGGTTTCAAATTCATCTCTTACGCCGTTTGGTGGATTCGTCAGTCTATCCTGCAGGCTCTTGCCGAGCAGTCGCGCATCGTGCGTCTGCCTCTCAATCAGGTTGGTTCGCTCAATAAAATCAGTAAGGCTCTTTCTAAATTCGAGCAGGAGAACGAACGTCGTCCCTCACCTGAAGAACTTGCCGATACTCTCGATGTGCCGGTAGAGAAGATCGCCGATACTTTGAAGGTTTCAGGCCGTCACATCTCTGTTGATGCGCCTTTCGTTGAAGGCGAGGATAATAGTCTTCTTGACGTCCTTACCAACGATGATTCGCCAATGGCTGACGCTTCGCTCAATCAGGAGTCGCTGTCTAACGAAGTCGAGCGTGCTCTCCGTCAGCTTCACGAGCGTGAACGCGAGATACTCAAGATGTTCTTCGGCATCGGTTGTCAGGAGATGACCCTCGAAGAAATCGGTGCTAAATTTGACCTTACTCGCGAGCGCGTGCGTCAGATTAAAGAGAAAGCTATCCGCCGCCTCAAAGGTCAGCGTAGCCGCCTCCTCAAATCATACCTCGGTTCATAACGCCGGGCGTTTCAACATCCGCGACACAATCAATTCCGTATATTGCGGTGGGTCAATCACGACTCACCGCAAATTTTTTTCCCATTGTCCATATTTAATACGTTGATTAACAATGCAGCGGTATTTACCCGTACGCACCAGGGTACGTCCCTACATTTCACTGAGAGTCAATTAGATTCGGCCTCAACTATCAGTCTTTATGTCATAAAGATATAGCACCGCTTGCCAAATCCGTTATAGCTCTCTCTGCTCGTAGTCAGAGAGGAGTTTGCGCCATTCGGGGGTGATATCGACGGCGCGGCAGGTGTGAGTGTCGATATTGACCATAGTTGTGATGGCGCGGCACTTCACTTCGCCTGTTTCGGAGTTAACCACACGCTGTTCGAGTCGCAGTGATTTTTCTGACATTGACTCCACGGCGGTCAGCACTTCGAGTGGCTCTTCAAGGTAGGCCGGCGCATGAAAATCGCAGTTGATATTGGCCACGACTATAGCTAATTTGTCGTGGTCGAGACGGCCTTTGATAAACTGATGGAAGTAGTTGGCTTTGCCGAGGTCCATCAGCTGGATATATAC
>CAMWNL010000274.1 GCA_947175585.1 uncultured Bacteroidales bacterium
AAAGACATAAATACAGATTAATATTTTATGTTTTTATGTCTTTATGTCTGACTTTCGCCATTAACTTAAAAAAATATCTATAATTTTGCCTTATGAGAAAATTAATTTTTGGATGCGCACTCCTGCTTGCTGCCGTTGTCGTTTCCTGTGCCGGTAATAAGTCAGCTGACACTAAGGCTGATGAGCCTAAATATGAATTACTCACTTACGTATGGTCCGGTGGTAAGACTTTGCCTGACCCCAATCTCGTAACGGCGATCAACTATGGCTTCGGACGCGTCAATTCCACACGCGACGGTGTTACAATCGAAAACGAAGATCGCCTGCGTGAGGTCGTGGCGTTGAAGAAGCAGAATCCCGATTTGAAGGTGATGCTCGCCATTGGCGGAGGTTGTTCCGAAGGCTTCACTGACCTTGCAGCCTGCGATTCGTGCCGTAAGGCTTTTGCTGCAGACTGCCGCAGGTTGATTGAAGAGTTTGGTCTCGACGGCATCGACTTTGACCGGGAGTCGCCCGGATTTCCCGATGGCACGCCTGAAGATGTCGATAACTTCGAGTACCTTCTTAAAGATATGCGCGAAGCGCTCGGTGAAGATAAGATTATTTCGGTTGCTTCAATGGCCGGTGCATTAGGTATGAAGCTACCCGATATTATCAAATATGTCGATTACTTCAACGCGATGGAGTATGACATGACCTGGACGCGTCTCGGCAGTCACACTTCGATGCGCGAGTCTGAGGTCGGTGGTTTTGACTATAACGTCGAGCGCTCTATGGCGACTTATGCCGAGAAGGGTGTTCCGGCTGAAAAGATCATGCTCGGACTTGCATTTTATGGCCGTGGCGACGGTAAGAATTTCCCGGAGTGGACCGAATACCGCGACATAGTCGTGCAGCCCGGCATGGAAGTCCGTTGGGACTCTATCGGCTGTGTTCCTTATATAGTTGACAGCCTCGGTCAATTTGCATTGGGATATGACGATGCGCGTTCTCTCGCTATCAAGTGTCAGTATGTCAAGGATCTCGGTCTACGGGGTGCTATGATTTGGCGTGCCGAGCAAGATGACGACAGCCTGACCCTGACCCACACCGTCTCAAGCCTTATCCTCAACCGATAATCATATTAAAACCATTTTAAACATAACAAGCTCAGATTATGAAGAAACAAATCTACGTAGGCTTAGCTTTACTTGCTTTATCAAGCTGTGCTAAGACCGAACATTCTGACGCATCGTCAGAATGTCAAACAATTACAGGTTATGACAATCCTATTAAATCCAATGGCGAAGGTCTTAATGTTGAGATAGCTAAAACAGTGAAATTGGAGACTACGAAAGATAATCTTTTGAATGGGCTCGTTAAAGTTGTGGTTGCTCAAGACTCGATTATAGTTTTAACCGATGGAAATACCGTCCAGAGTTATAACATGGACGGTCATTTCCGTTGTAAATATGGCTCAAAGGGTAATGGCGCTGGAGATTATGTTAATATGAGTGGCTTCTATGTCAATGATAAAGACGAAGTCGTGATTATTGATAATTTTAGAGGTTCGTTGATGCGGTTTGATATTGACGGAAATTTTGTTGCTGACATTGATATCGAAAAACCGATTCTCAATGTTGTAAGAGATGGTCTCGCAATAGATAACACAAAGGTGCTGTTTAATGAATATATAACCGAAAGCGATAATCCGCTTTATGCCCTATATGACATTGCAGATGGTAAGGTTGTCAATGAGATTGGTTCGCCGCTGCGTACATCAGGAGTGCGTGAAACTATAGGTAGAAATCCCATGTTTCGATTTGGAGACGAGGCTCATGTGCTGATGCCCTTTTCTCAGTTTATTTATAACTCTAAAGGTGATAGTCTCTATAAGTTTGAGACTGGTAAAAAGGTTTTGACCGCTCAGCAACTTGGTGAAATAAAAGAGTATGGTTTCCTGACTTTGGCGGGGATATATTTTAATGGCGATTTTGTCGGTTTTACAGATATCTATGAAACCTCGACCCACCTCTTCTGCATGCTGAGTAACCTTGAATATGCTATTGTGGATAAATCAGCGTTGACATGTCAGCGGTATCAATATACATCCGAGAGAAAAGTTCCTGCCGACGATATTAATCCACTGGTCAACATAGTGGGTGCTCATGAAGATTTCATTATCGGCAATCTCTTTTATGAATCAATGATGGTTAAAGACGAAGTTACTGAGGCATTAATGGAACGTTGGGATTGTCAAACGTCTGAAGATGCCAATCCGGTGTTGATTTTCTATACAGTGAAATAAAGTCACATGTATATATGCCAAGAGGTCGGGTGCGGTCAGATTGTTCTGACTTCGCCCGACCTCCGAGTTTATATGTTAGCGGATTATTCCCTTTCTTCGAGCTTCAAAAGGATTGTATCATAGATCCAAAGAGCTGCTCCGGCTATAAAGAGAGCCACTATTGCAGCGGTTGCAAATCCCTGCGGTATATTGGCACGGATAGCCATAGCTGAACCCCAGCCGCCGATTATAGCACCGATTAGACCGATCAGCACGTCAAAAAACTTATTGTGCTTGCCCAACAGGAAATATGAAGCCATCAATCCGGCCAATACCCCTATGATAATCCAGGATGCCCAGGCCCAGGGACTGTTATAAAGCATAGTCGTGCTGTTCATGTCATTAAATATTTAATGCCGGGGCGATGAATGCTGCGACGTCTGTATCGCCGCTGAAGTCAGCTACTGTAAGCCATATAATGAGGAGTAAGATGAGAAATACCGCACCTATTGTTACCCAAAGGCTACTTTGTTTACTATTTTTCTTTCTCTTGTCTGACATAGTGAATTGATTTTATTGATGAATGTTATATAAATTGATGTAAAGTCTCTTAAATTGACTTACACTACTTAAACAATCGACAGCGTGATTGGGTTCTCGATTCTACGCGATAAATGTCACTTTTTTATTAAAAGCTTGTCGCTCGCGAGAAAATAATTACTACTTTTGTAGCTGAAAAAACATAACCATAAACATAGCACTCTCACAATGCAACTATTTGACAAGTTAACCGAAAATGCCCGACAACACAGACAACGCATTGTGCTGCCCGAAGGCAACGAACCGCGTACATTAAAAGCTGCCGACCGAATTATTGCCGACGGTCTGGCTGACATCTTTTTGATCGGTGACCCTGTGGAAATCAAACGCATGGCTGCCGAGCTCAATCTCGCTCATATATCTCAGGCCGTTATCGTCAACCCGGCTGACGAAGCTGTGATTGACCGTTACGCTCCTCTGTTCTTTGAACTGAGAAAGAGTAAAGGCATCACTATGGAAGAGGCTCGTCTGACAACGGCCAATCCTCTTTATCTCGGCTGTCTTATGGTCAAGGCCGGTGATGCAGACGGGCAGGTTGCCGGTGCGATGAACACTACCGGTAATGTGCTCCGCGCAGCGTTTCAGGTTATCAAGACACAGCCCGGCATCAGTGTCGTTTCAGGCGCTTTTGTAATGTTGTTGCCCGAAGGTCTGCCTTTCGGCACTGACGGTATTCTCGTATTCGCTGACTGCGCCGTAGTCCCTGATCCTAATGCTGCAGAGTTGGCTCAGATCGCAGTATCTGCCGCACAGACAGCCCGTGATATCGCCGGCATCGAGCCGCGAGTGGCTCTGCTGTCATTCTCGACAAAGGGTTCGGCAAAGAGCGACCGTGTCGACAAGGTCATTGAA
>CAMWNL010000275.1 GCA_947175585.1 uncultured Bacteroidales bacterium
TTTCTGCGAAAGAGCCATTGATCAGTTCTATTAAGAGATTCTGTAAACTAATGATGTCAACACCACCTTGCAGAAGCTTTTTTGCGAAATTATCCTCACACAGACAGCCACATACTGTATCATCGAATACTATGCTTCGGCATCCCAATTCGTAAAGCCTCATTATGGTTTTACGATATGCATCTGTTATATCCGATACGAGGTTTTCAGCATCAGGATAGATACGTTCAGGATGGCCGTCGGATATAAGAAGGATTTGCATATACAACTCGGTAGGTGATGGAATAATTTGGCGGCACACTGCACGTTCGGCTACAGCATCAGCCATAAACTTGAAATCATCGAAATAAGGGTGTGATGGATTAAAAGAAATGCGGCCGGTGAAGCGTATTAAATCGGTAAGGTTTGTATCAACAGAATACAGATGACCACTGTCGAGGCGTTCTTTTGATATTCCTGAAAGGCCGAAGAAGAAGTCCTTGTTCCAATGTTTCCAGCGTATTCCTCCTGATGTAACAACAGTTAGTCCACATTCAAGCTGTCTTTCGATGATGTCAAGGACTGCATTATTTTCAATCTCTTTCAAACGGTCGGCTGAAAACTGGCCATGTTCATATTCGGCTCGTGCCGAATTTAACTCGGTTGGAGGCAGATAGATTCCGATTACATCAAATTCCATTTAGTACGAGGTAATGATGATAAAGTTAAACAATAGATTTCAACGTGTATCATCTCTCGCGATTCTTGTATGTTCAATGATTGGCATACAGCAAAAGGCAAAGTCACATTGACTTCACCGGAGCGACCATGGGGTTTATATGAGTTCCCTTGCTGAAGGTCGCAAATGTCTTGTATTTCATATGTCGCTATCATAGCATCCAGTCCTCGGGATTAATGATACAATGGTCCCGGCAGGTCTCCTGACTTGTCCTGTTTCCGTAAGCCTTCCCGGTCATATCATGACCAGTGACTATAATCTACGGAAATCCTTGGCGGACTCACAGTAGCGGGTCTGTTCAGGATTCTCACCTGATTCCCTTTTAATTCATGGCATCTTGCGATGCACACAAAACCTGAGACGGCGCAAAATTACTCATATTTTTTCAAACAACAAGTAAATCTAAGAGAAAAATAAAGAGAATCAATGCTCCTGGCGATGACGAAGGGGACGTGTCCCGGGCGCGTCAGGTGGTGATGTCGCGCATCGGGATACGTCCCTTCAGTCTGCAAGCTAATAGTAAGAGGGGAGGCGTCTCATGTTGTGGGGTGGGGCGGTGACGGCGGCGCGAAGGTTGGTCAGGGCGTCTGACGCGCAACTTCTGTAGGCGTCGGCGCGGCGGTGGTCGCCGATGGAGATCGCTACATGGCGGAGTGTGGTAAGGCTTACGGCCGTGATCAGATGAAATTTCAAGGCTTCGTCACTCATCTCCGTCTCGCCGAAGTCGAAGTTTATCTCGCTGTCGTCATGGCTTACGCCGAAGGCTTTGAGATAGCCCAACAGCTCGCCGGCCACGGTGGCCGCCGCAGTGACGGCCACGCATCTGAGGGCAGGACGGCGATCGGTGGTCAGCAGGGCGCTGTCGCTGTTGAAAATGGCATTGAGCGCCGAGTCGGCGAGAATGTCATCGACCAACCGGTCGGTATTAAGTGTGATATTCATAGTCCGGTATGTGTGATTAGCTGATGAAACAATATTTACGGCGCAGTGTGCGTCTGAGCAGTTCACGGGCTTTGCGCTCAGAGATGAAAAATCTCGACGGGCGCTCGAAGTTGATCACATGGTTGACGGCTTCGGCGGTCGTAGCGTCTTTGTGACGGGCGAGGTATCTGAATACGGCCCGGCTGAGCTCGTCCCATTGCTGTCGCGAGGCTGTGTGACGCGCCTGGCGTCGCGACGGCTCACTGCTGATGTGGTTGATGGTGTTTTCCACAGTCCTGTAAGACAGGTAATATCGACGGGGACGCATAGCGAGGGCGTCGTTGATGATCTGTGTGCTTGTGGGGCGCTCGTTACGGTCGTGATAGCGCTTGAGCGACGCTTTCAGGCTGTCGGCAAAGTCAGCGTCGCGGAGTTGTGATAAGGTTTTTGTTTTCATTTCTTATAGTGTTTAGAAGGTTTACGGATGCAAATTTATAACATATATTTCAATAATGCAAGTATAAATACAATTTCAAGTGCAATTTTTAAATATTTAGTGCTTTTTTATCGCGCTCGCTTCTGAACGCGGCAAATGATTCGAGCAGGTCGGCAAGCGCGATCGCCGAGTTGCGCAGCTGATTCTCGTAGACCGCGTTACCCATCGTCGGCGACACATTTCGACCGGCGATAATGTCGCTGACGCCCGAAATCTGGTCGAAGAGCTTCATCTGCAGCCCGAGCAGCTGGTAGGCGCTCGCGTCACAGTTTGGGGTCGTCACCTGCTGGGGCAGGGTATTGCCGTGGCCGGTGATGGGCAGCACGCCGTTGGTCGTGCTCCACGTCTCAAGTATTTCTTCCCAGTCATAGTTGCGCGGTTTCTGGTCGACGGGAAACAGCAGGACGCCCTTGGCCGACGACGAGATTATATGGTCGATGAGCACAACCATGCGGTTGACACACCGCTGCTGGTCGATGACGTCCTCGACAAACGAGTGGACCTCACCGTCGGTGAGCGGATAAAACTTCACGGCAAATGGGTGGGAGCGGTGGCCGAAGGGCGAGTCATACGACGCCAACAGCGAGCCGTCGGGCGCAAACCACCGGCAGTGCCACACGAAGTCGATGCGGCTCCGGGTCTTCAGGCTCGCCTCTCCCGATTTGTGTCGGGCGGCGTTGAGGCCGTCGATGGTCTTGCGGGCCGATGGCGAGTCGGCGATGCTGAAAGCCTTCGCGTCGCGCCGGTCATGGCAGATGAGTGTGTTGCGGCAGTCGAGCGACCACACCTCGATCGCTCTGCAACGGCCCTGAGGAGCGTTGAAAAAGTCGTCGGCATCGGGGTTTGACTCGCCGAGACTCTCCCGGCTGCCGAACACGCTGCCGGCACCTGATGGCGCATAGATCGCGGCCAGTTCTTCGGCGCGGCGCTGCGAACCGTCGCCAAAGCGCGCCACGATGTCGGGAAACGACATATCGTGGAGCATCCCGAGCAGCTCTATGTCATGACCTCGGGGGTCTTTGAACGCATTGACAAAAAACGCCCTCGGGTCGACATTGTCAATCCACGTCTGGCGGCGTCCGCGTCGGGTCTCGCGGCACACTCTCTGGATGGCGCAGCCCGAGATCAGAAACTCTTCGAGCATCCTGCAGTCGAGCTCAAACAGAGCGTTGTCCTCGATATAGCGACGGCTCCCGGAGTCAGAGCTGTAGATCTGCTGCTCGCGGCACGATGCGCGGTATCGGCCGATGACGATTTTGACAATCTGTCTGATCATGTTATTGGTCAGTGGATTGCGCCCCGAGTTCTGTATCAGTTGCGACTCTCTGACATAGTGACCCTTGCGGTCGGGGAGCATGTCGCTCCACTGGTCGCCGTAGGTGTAGCGCTTGTGGCGCTCGCGTCGGCTGCGCAGTGACGCTCCGGCTGTCCATGCATCGCGCGCGGCCGCGAGCAGGTCAAGATGATTATGTGAATTCATAATTGTTGAAGCTTAGTTAAGTTGCTTATAATAGGCTTATTTCGGTGGGTATTGTCGCTAAGGCCCTTTCGTCTACTCGGTAGCTGTCGGG
>CAMWNL010000276.1 GCA_947175585.1 uncultured Bacteroidales bacterium
GTAACAGTTATCTCGGCCCGGGTATGTCGATGAAAGTCACTAACAATAATATCTTCGGTGGAGGCGAACAGCTGTCGGTCGGAGTTACGGGTTCGTATGAATGGCAGACCGGCCACGGACGGAATTCGATTTTCAACTCTTATGAGGCCGGTATCACGGCGTCGCTGGCGATGCCGCGACTGATTGCGCCAAAATTTGTGCCGCGCAGCCGTTTTCAGCTTAACTGGACCCGTTTTCAGCTCGGAGCCGATCTGTTGAACCGTCCGCATTACTTTAAGATGGCTCAGTTTAACGCATCGATGAGCTATGACTGGCGTGTATCGCGTCATGTGTCAAGCACTTTCACACCGATCAAACTGACCTATACAAATCTGATGCGCACGACTCAGGAATTTGACTCGATAATGAATGCCAATCCGGCGGTCGCTCAGAGTTTCCAGAGTCAGTATATACCGCAGATGATATATTCTTATGTCTACGACCGCAAGTTCGGATCGAGAAACACCCTCAACTGGCAGTTTACTATTCAGGAGGCAGGCAATATCTTCTGGGCGATTTACCGCGCATGCGGTGTCAAGGGCGAAAAGAAACTTTTCGGCACACCGTTCTCTCAGTTTGTCAAGGCTACGACTCAGCTCGTCTACGGCCGCAGGGTAAGCGAGGGCGATCAGTGGATTGTCAGCCGTCTGGCATTAGGAGCGGCTCATGCTTACGGCAATTCGAGTCAGGTGCCATACGCCGAGCAGTTCTATTGTGGCGGCGCTAACTCTGTGAGAGCATTTACAGTGAGAAGCATCGGCCCCGGCAGCTATCACGACCCGGCGACTGAAGACACTTATTTCGACCAGACCGGTACGTTTAAATTCGAGGCAAACGTAGAGTATCGTTTCCCGATTATAGGGCCGCTTCATGGAGCTTGTTTTCTCGACGCCGGTAATGTGTGGTTGCTGAAGAATGACCCGCGTCGTCCGGGCGGCCAGCTGAAAGCATCGACATTCCTTAACGACATTGCAGTCGGTACAGGCGTCGGTCTGCGATTTGACATCAGTATGCTCGTTGTCCGCGGCGATCTCGGTATCGGCATACATGCACCTTACAACACAGGTAAATCAGGTTACTATAATCTGCCTTCGTTCCGCAAATCGCTTGCGTTCCACCTGGCAATCGGATATCCGTTCTAAATTCAGAATAAAGAATATAAAGAATTAGCCCCGACATCATTTTGCTGATGCCGGGGCTTCTCCTAATTATGAGCTTGTGCGCTATTAAAAATTAACCTTGTTTGTTATAATTTTCTTTTTAGGCTGGATATTGACTTTATACTGGACGTGGAACATGAAGTAGCGCGGAAGCACATTGTTCCAGACGACAGTGCGTCCTTGAGAGTTGACGGTGTACTGAACGTTAGAAAGCTGATGGAAGAGGTCAAATCCGTCAAGCATGAACACCCAGTTTGTTTTGACCGGTGCGTAGCTCAGGCGCATGTTCATCACGGGATCGGTGGTGTCAAGTTCGGGAGAACCGTAACCACGGCGCATGTAGAGAGTGAAGTCTGTAGCTATGCCGAAGCCCTTGGGGAGGGTGAAATTACCGGCGAGCGCTACATTGGAGTTGGTACCCGTGATCGATTTGAAGTCGGCGGCGTCAGACGATGTGTGGCGCGAGTTAATCTCACCTCTTAAAGTGAGTGACTGTTTGCCGATCTGCCATGCGAAATTGAATTTCTCGACGCTCCACACTGTGTTGACCTGAGATTTGACAGGGTCTGCATTGATGCCGATCATGTCTGATGAGCGAATGAAGTCGACACCTCCGAACAATGAAGCAGTGAACTGTCCTTTGTTGCCGAATTGCAGTGACGGCTGAACGTGGAAGTTGGTCGAGGTGTTGCCTGACGGCACATTGTATGTGCGGTATGTGCGCACACCGGTGTCACTGTCGTAGCGGTAGCCGTTGACGAGCTCGTTGTGAGTGTAAGAGTAGACAAACTCCATGAAGTTGTTGAAGGTGTAGCTCTTGATGGGGACTGTGAGGTACCACTGGATGTAGCCTTTATATTTATATGAAGGCTTGAGGTCGCGGTTGCCCTTCCAGATATTCATCGGGTCGTTGTCATCTACGATATCTATCATCTTGACAGGATCGGCCATGTTCGAGCTGATAGCGGGGAGGAATGTGAGGCGGTGGCGGTAGAATTTGCGGCCGTTCTGCTCAACCAATGAAAAACTGCGCTGTATGCGGCCATAAAATTCAGGCATAGTGACGAGCATTTCGTGCTGGTCGACATGATGGTCTGTGTTGTTGCGGAAATAATCAAAGTTTCTGTCCACGAATCTCAATACAGGGGTAAGATAAATATTCCATGCATTTCCCCAATATGAAATGGAGAGTTGGGGGGAGTGGGTGTTTTCAATCGTGTGGGAGCGATATGACTGACTTGCGTCCATAGATGAGAGGTAGCCTTCGGGGAGTGTGCCGAACACACCTTGATCCTCCAGACGGTCAAGCGCGTAAGCGTATGAGTCTTGCTTAGCGTCGGAGTGGCTGAAAAAATATGATAAACCTATACGGAAGTCATCATTGAACGCGAACTGATAGCCTAAACCGCCTTCGACTTTATAGCTTCGGTTTGGAGAATTGTCAAAATAGCGGTTCTGACGTAGAGCCGGAGTGGGGTCTGTACCATAGTTGATTATATAGTCGCGCCACACTTCATTTTTGTTTGAAGAAAAGTTGAAGGCTCCATTATAGAATAAGTAGTCGCTTGTGCCGGGCACTGATATGCCGCCATTGATATGCACGCCACCGTTGGCGGTGTGGCCTGAGTTTTTGGTTTTGATTTTCGTGCGGTTGATCATGTCTTGCAGTGACTCGGGATTGCCTGAATAGATGGCGTCGAGCAGTTCGCTCGTCATGGTAGGCTGCTCCTCATTGAACGCACCGCCGATATCACTGAGATCAGAACGGTTTTTGGTGTAGGCACCGTTGGCGCCGACAGAAAAATAAAAGATTTTGTTGGGTTTGAGTGTCAGGTAATGTGAAGTAGAGAGCGATAGCGAACGCGTCTTGTTGTTCATGTAGTCATAGTCATAAGTGCGGTTGGCACCGAGGAAGTTGAGACGCGATGTTTCGCGATAGTCGTGCTGCGACGAGTGGCGGATGGTAGCGTCGCCCGAGACTTTCCATTTCTCTTCGGTCTCCTGAGCGTAGTAGTCGAGGCCTCCGAGCTGAGTGATCATTGTGCCGGCAGTGTTTGTCGCAGGAGTCCAGGTAGAGGATTCGCCGGGTTTGCGGTTATCATTGAGGTTATTGATGTTGCCTATGACGCTGATACGGGAGTTGTTGGTGAAGCGGTTGACGAAAGCACGGGCCATGTATCGGTCAGATGTGCCGAGACCGGCTTCGAAGTTCATTATCCAACCCATGTTATATTCTTTTTTCAGCTTGACGTCCATGACGAGTTCCTGCTTACCTTTGTCGCCGGCCCATTCCTGCATGTCGGGCGAGCGTTTGTAGACCTCGACATTCTTGACGGTGTAGGCTCCGAGGTTGTCGAGCATAAGCTCGTTTTTGCCTTTGAAGAAATCCTTGCCGTTGAGGAGCAGATTTTCAACAAACTCACCGTTGACATAGATTTGTCCGCCCTCCTTTAACTCGACACCGGGCAGCTGCTTGATGAGGGCGTCGAGCATCGAACCTTCGGC
>CAMWNL010000277.1 GCA_947175585.1 uncultured Bacteroidales bacterium
AATCTTTTATTTCGAGCGTTGAGTTTGTTTTGGCGGAGAGGACGAGATTCGAACTCGTGGACAGGATTGCTCCCGACGTCGGTTTAGCAAACCGGTGGTTTCAGCCACTCACCCACCTCTCCTTCCGGTTAGGGTTTTGACTAACGTGGTGCAAAGGTAGGCAATGTTTTTCGATTGTACAAGTTTTCTTCCGTTTTTTTTCGATGATAAATGTGATAAAAATAATTTAATCTGTCATGTGGGTGACTTTTGTGCTAATTAAAATATTTGTAAATCAGACGGTAATGATCGAACATTATTTTTCGCGACTTGTTGAGGTTTTATAGACATTAAAAGGTGAATTATGATTGAATTTTTAATCTATGCGGGAATTGCAATTATTATTGTTGGTTGTCTGGTGTGTTTCTATGGCGCGTTTAAGTATATGAAGGTCAAAAATGCCAACGTCAGTGACCAGGTTAAGTCATCGGCACGGCTGACTTTTGCCCATTATCGCCTCGCTTGGATGATCATGGGGCTGATAGGGTGTCTGCTTATATTTGCGGCCGCCTTTATCGGGTGAAATAATTTTATTATAACTTAAATCTTAAAAAATGTAATTGAGGCTGTCGAAAAGCTCGCTATATATAGGGCGGTTGAAGAAATTTTTGCTAAATTTGCAGCCTGATTGGACTTGTAGACCAATCAGAAAGATCTCTTTTTTGACCAATCTTTTATCCGCGAACAATGAAGCTATTACAAGCTAAACTTTCAAAGTACACCGCTCCCCAGGAGGCTAAGGCCGCTGGCATCTATCCTTATTTCAGAGCAATTTCTTCTGAGCAAGATCCCGAAGTAATCATCAATGGCGAAAAAGTATTGATGTTCGGTTCAAACTGCTACACCGGTCTTGTCAACGATCCTCGCATCAAAGAGGCTGCGATTGAAGCAACCCGTAAGTATGGCACAGGCTGCGCCGGTTCGCCGTTCCTTAACGGTACACTTGACCTCCACAAACAGCTTGAAGCTCGTATCGCCGAGTATATCGGTAAGGAAGATGTAATGATTTATTCTACCGGTTTTGGTGTCAATCTCGGTGTTGTGTCATGTCTCACTGGTCGCGAAGATTACATATTGTGGGATGAGCAGGATCATGCGTCTATTATCGAAGGCCGTCGTCTGTCGTTCTCTCAGCAGCTTAAATATAAGCACAACGACATGGAGTCGCTCGAAAAGCAGCTCCAGAAATGTGATCCCGATAAGGTGAAACTGATTGTGACCGACGGTGTGTTCTCGATGGAGGGCGACGTTGCCAATGTGCCCAAGATCGTTGAGCTTGCAAAGAAATACAATGCTTCAGTGATGGTCGACGAGGCTCACTCAATCGGTGTGTTCGGCGAAGGCGGACGCGGTGTCTGCAACCATTTCGGTGTGACTGATGATGTTGACCTCGTGATGGGTACATTCTCCAAGTCGTTTGCATCACTCGGAGGTTTCATCGCTACTGACAAGGAGATTACCAACTTCCTGCGTCACCACTCACGCTCATACATCTTCACCGCAAGTATCACGCCTGCCTCTACAGCGGCCGCTCTCAAGGCTATCGACATTATGATCGCCGAGCCCGAACGTCAGGAGCACCTTTGGGAAATCACCAACTATGCGCTCGAAGGTTTCCGCAACATGGGTTGTGAAATCGGTCATACTTCTACTCCGATTATTCCGCTTTATATCCGTGACAATTTCAAGACATTTGCCATCACCCGTGATCTTCTTAACGAAGGCATATTTGTCAATCCGGTTGTGTCGCCGGCAGTCGCTCCTCAAGACACTCTGATCCGTTTTAGCCTCATGGCCACACACACCAAAGACCAGGTGACCACAGCGCTCGAAAAGATTCAGAAAGTATTCCGCGCCCACAACCTTATCCCCTGATAAGGTTGTCATGGACTATTTGACATCAAATATCTGAATTTATAACAAAACAGAGGGATGCGACGTGTGCCGGAGCATCCCTTATCTTTTACCATCTCATAAACAAAAACAACCTAATGACTATCCGATCAATCATTCGCATTGGTGCGATTGCGTCGATGCTTGCCGTCTCTACAGTCGGCAATGCGGCTAATCCTAAGCCGTTCACAGTCCCCGAAATCCGCGAGTGGCGTGGTGCTGACGGCTCGCTTGAAATTCCCTCAGATGCGCGCGTCACATATTCAGACCCACGTCTCGAAGACATCGCCCGTCGTTTCGCCCAGGACTATACTACAATGACCGGCGGCAAACTTGAAGTTGTCAAAACTTCCAAGGCTCGCAAAGGAGACATTTCATTCGTAATGAAACCGTCTAAGAAGACATCTCCCGAGAGCTACACCGTCGACATCGCTGACCGCGTCACAGTGACCGCTCCGGCAGAGCAGGGCGCGCGTTGGGGCGCGACGACATTGCTTCAGATGTTTGACCAGGCTCCGACCCTGCCTAAAGGCCATATTGCCGACGCCCCTGCCTACGGTTTCCGTGGTTTCCAGATAGATGCCGGACGTAAGTATATCCCTCTGGATTATCTTTACAATCTAATTGACGTGATGTCATACTATAAGCTCAACGAACTCAACCTTCACCTCAATGACAACGGTTTTACGTATTTCTATGATGACGATTGGGACAAGACTCAGGCTGCGTTCCGTCTTGAAAGCGAAACATTCCCCGGTCTTACTGCTCGTGACGGATCATACAGCAAGGATGATTTCCGCGACTTCCAGCGTTATGCCCTCAGCCGTGGTGTCGAGGTGATTCCTGAAATTGACGTTCCCGCTCACTCTTTGGCTTTCACTCGTTTCCG
Organism: uncultured Bacteroidales bacterium; assembly: GCA_947175585.1. Classification (GTDB taxonomy): domain Bacteria; phylum Bacteroidota; class Bacteroidia; order Bacteroidales; family Muribaculaceae; genus CAG-873. The sequence continues at coordinate 2,822 of CAMWNL010000277.1, forward strand.
TCCGTCAATCGGCAGTACACCCGAAGAGTATGGTAAAGACCATCTCAACATCATGTCTGAAGAGACCTACGGCTTCCTTGACTCACTTTTCACCGAGTATCTCGCCGGCCCCGACCCGGTGTTTGTCGGCAGCCGTTTCAATATTGGGACTGACGAATACTCTAACCGCGACTCAATTGTGGTTGAAAAATTCCGCTATTTCACTGATCGCTATATCCGCATGGCCGAGCAGTATGGCAAAAAAGCTATGGTATGGGGATCGCTCACCCACGCTAAAGGCGAGCAGCCTGTCAAGGTCGACGACGTAGAGATGATTGTATGGAGCAACGGCTTCGCTAATCCTCAGGAAATGCATGATCTGGGTTACCACATGGTTTCAATGCCTGACCAGATTCTCTATATCGTGCCTCACGCAGGTTATTATCACGACTATCTCGACACACGCAATATCTATGATACATGGGCTCCTCATGATTTCCATGGTTTCACCTTCGAGGAAGGCGACCCACAGATTGTCGGCGGCATGTTTGCAGTTTGGAATGACCATCCAACCAACGGTGTGACGGTTAAAGACGTGCATCACCGCATAATGCATGCCCTCCCTACTGTGGCAGCCAAGAACTGGAGCGGCACCAAGGTGACAGTTCCATTCGATGAATTTGAAGTCAAGAGTGCGGCTTTGTCTGAGGCTCCCGGCGTGAACTATCTTGCTACTTATGGCCCGGATCAGATTGTCATACTCGAAGTCGCTGACCTCAAACCATTGACCGAGATGCCTGTAACTGAAATAGGATATGATTACACTGTTGAGTTTGATATTGATGGTGCGGATGAAGCCAAGGGCACAGTACTCT
>CAMWNL010000278.1 GCA_947175585.1 uncultured Bacteroidales bacterium
GTATGACGTTACGTCGCGTGTGCTTGAGGGGATGCGTGATGTGCTCAAGGAGTCGCGTCCTGACATTGTGCTTGTCCATGGTGACACGTCTACTTCGACGGCCGCGGCTTTGGCTGCGTTTTATGCCAGGGTGAAGGTCGGTCATGTCGAAGCAGGGTTGCGTACAGGCGATATTTATTCGCCGTGGCCTGAGGAAATGAATAGAAGATTGACCGGACGACTTGCAAATCTTCACTTCTCGCCGACTGACAGGGCTAAAGACAATCTACTGGCTGAGAACGTTGATGAGGACGATATTTTCGTTACCGGCAATACGGTTATCGATGCGTTGATACAGGTTAAGCGTGATATCGAGCAGTCCGACAGTCTGAGGGATGAACTTGCCCGTAGAATCAAGTCTCTCGGTTATGATGTCGAGCGGCTGAAAGATGGTCGGCGCCTTGTGTTGGTGACGGGTCATCGTCGCGAAAATTTCGGCGAAGGTTTCAAGAATATATGCGGCGCTTTGGCTGAATTATCAGATAAGTATAAGGAATCGGTTGACTTTGTGTATCCGATGCATCTTAATCCCAATGTCAGAGGTCCTATAGCCGAGACTTTTGGCGAACGTAAGCTCGAAAATATGTTTTTTATCGAGCCGGTCGATTATCTGCCGTTTGTCTATCTGATGATGCTCAGTCATGTAATTCTGACTGACAGCGGAGGTATACAGGAAGAGGCTCCGTCGCTGGGCAAGCCTGTGCTGGTTATGCGTGATACTACCGAAAGACCGGAAGCTCTTGACGCCGGTACGGTTGAGCTGGTGGGAACGGATCTGCGCAAAATAGTCGATGGAGTTTCGAGGCTGCTTGATGATGAACAGCACTACAATGAGCGTAGCGGACGGTCAAATCCCTACGGTGACGGTAAGGCATCAGACCGGATAGTCGAAGCACTTAAGGGAATCAGTATTTAGCAATATAATATATGAATAAAAATAACGCCGTGGATGAGAGATCATTCACGGCGTTATTTTAAATTCATCATACAGTCGGTCGAAGCGTTCAAGAGTGGATTGGGAATGACGGAGCATAGACCCACGGACTTTTTCAAGGCTTTTGGCTGAGTCGAGCCTTGTCTTGGAGTAGAACTTGTCGGCATAGCAGATAAGACGTTCGAGCTGCGTCTCAGGCGTGAAATCAGTCCTCGGTAGGGGGAGTTTCATCTCGTCAATATCTTTTACGGTAATGCCGGCGCCGGTATGGCGTTCGGCTATGCGTGCAATTTCTTCAGGAAAACCCTCTTCGCGCAGTAAGGCGGCGCCGAGTATGCCGTGGCGGATGTATGGCTCTGTGCCGTGGCAGTCTATGCCGTCTGCGTCGGTCAGGAAAATGCCTATGTCGTGAAGCATGGCTGCTGATTCTACAATGTCGGGGTCAAGGCCGAGCTCCAGTTCGGAGTTGATGCGCAGGGCGAGATCGGCAACGCTACGGCAGTGGCGTAAATAGATATCCCGAAGGCGTGAGCCTTCGGGATAGTATTTATTAATTATGCGTGTGGTTTGGGAATTCATTATTCTACGATGGTGTTCCAGTTATGGATATCAGGCTCCTCGCCAAGACGGATGGCATTGAGTTTATTATAGAGGGCTGTGGTGATGGGACCGGGTTTGCCTTCGGGAGCAAGAATGTATTTTTTGCCGGTGTCGAGGTCGTGGATTTCGCCGACCGGTGAGGCCACGGCAGCCGTGCCGCAAGCAGCAGCCTCGGTGCAGTCTTCGAGTTCGTCGACGGTAATGTGACGCTGCTCGACCTGGATGCCCATGTCTTCGGCGAGTTGCATAAGGCTCTTATTGGTGATTGAAGGCAAAATCGAGTCAGATGCCGGAGTGATGTATTTGCCATCTTTTATGGCAAAGAAGTTTGCCGGGCCACATTCATCGAGATATTTCTTTTCTTTCGGGTCAAGGTAGAGGACTGCGGAGTAGCCGAGTTCATGGGCGTGTTCTCCTGCTTGCAGAGATGCAGCGTAGTTGCCACCGACTTTCCAGCGACCTGTGCCTTTCGGAGCCACGCGGTCGTAATCTCGCATGATGCAGATGTTGGTGCAGCCGAAGCCTGTCTTGAAGTATGGGCCGACGGGTGTCACGAGGACTATGAAAACGAATTCGGATGCCGGTTTAACTCCAACGCGTGCTGTGGTGCCTATCTCAAGCGGACGGATATACAAAGAGGCGCCGCTGCCGTATGGTGGAACAAAGCGCTCGTTGAGTTTAACGACTTTCTTACACATTTCGCAGAATAAATCTTCGGGTATGGGTTCCATGAGCAGTCCGATTGCAGACTCGCGCATGCGACGGGCATTTTCTTCAAGTCGGAAGATGCGGATTTTACCGTCAATGCCGCGGAATGCTTTCAGGCCTTCAAAGATTTCCTGACCGTAGTGAAGGGCGGTGGCTGCGATGTGCAGATTTATGTTTTCATCTGAAGAAACTTCAATTTCGCCCCATTTGCCGTCGCGGTATTCGCATCGTACGTTGTAGTCGGTGCGAACGTAGCCGAAGGGCAGGGTGCTCCAGTCAATTTCTGTATTCATGTTTAGTCGTTATGGTTAGTATGACTTTGTTTTATTTAAAGATATTGCAAAGATAATCATTCTTACCAATAACGCCAAAAAAAGTAAAGGGCGTCAATCCCGACGCCCTTTTACTTCTTAACTTTTGAGTCTTTTCTTTGTGAATGTTGCTTGTATGCTTTGCTTTTACTATATTCGCTGAATTAGTTTTTTGTTTTGCGGATTAGACAAGTATATTTTTGAATTGTCTTTTCGTCTTACGCTGCAAAATTATGATGCGGATATTGCAATCGTGTTACAATGATAACACAATTTAAATACGCGGTGATTTTTTTGCGATTTTATGTCAGATAACGCTATTTGGCGTTTGCTTTTGGCAGTGTGTATACGAATTCGAGACCTCCGTCAGGGTTGTTTCGGATTTCGATGGTGCCTCCGTGAGCGAGCACGGTGTTCTGAACAATCGGTAGTCCGAGACCTGTGCCGCCGTTTTTTCTTGAACGACCGGAGTCGATGCGGTAGAAGCGTTCGAAAAGGTGGGGGATATGCTCTTCGCTTACGCCGACTCCATTGTCAAAGAAAACGAATTTATAGAATTTGTCGTCTTCGCCGATAAGTCTGACTCCACACTCGGTGCCTTTGGAGTATGCGGCGGCGTTCTTGGCAAGATTCATAATCATGCCGCTCAGGAGAGACGAGTTGCCTTCGATCATGCAGTCGGTAGGAATGTCATAGACGAAGTCCATCTTACCGAGGACATCGGTGTCGGAAAGATCACTCATCACCGTATATACGAGGTCGTGATAATCGAGTTCCTCTGTATTTATCATGGCTCCGCCTTCTTCAAGACGTGTGATTGCCGAAACGTCGTTCATCAGATTGGTGAGACGGTTGGCATGTTCAAGCGCTTTACGGATAAAGTGGTCACGCGAGGCCTGATCCATATCGGGATTGGCGATGATCGTGTCGAGATAGCCTTTGATGACGCCTATAGGAGTCTTCAGCTCGTGGTTGATATTGTTGGTCAGCTGTCTCTTCAGACGACTTTTCTCTTCGAGAGCATGCATGGTGACATTGTGCTCGCGTTTGAGTTTAAGCACGGCTTTTG
>CAMWNL010000279.1 GCA_947175585.1 uncultured Bacteroidales bacterium
GCGCATGTTCATAGTGCCGTCGGGGGTGAAAATCATGCCGTTGCGGCCGTTGCGAGTAGGCATCACGCAGTCAAACATATCCACGCCGCGGTCAATGGCTTCGAGAATGTTGGCCGGTGTGCCGACACCCATGAGATAGCGCGGCTTATCTTTAGGAAGCACGTCGTTGACGACTTCAATCATTTCATACATCGCTTCGGCCGGTTCGCCTACGGCAAGTCCACCGATCGCGTTACCGTCGGCCCCGAGAGATGCCACAAATTCGGCTGACTCACGACGTAGATCAGGATAAGTCACACCCTGAACAATAGGGAAATAAGTCTGAGAGTGGCCGTAGAGAGGGGTAGTTTCGTTGAAATGACGCCAACCGCGTTCGAGCCAATGCTTGGTAAGGTCAAGAGATTTGCGGGCATAGGCTTTGTCAGCTGTGCCGGGAGGACACTCGTCAAGAGCCATCATGATGTCAGAACCGATTATGCGCTGTATGTCAACAACGTTTTCGGGAGTGAACAGATGACGTGAGCCGTCGATATGGCTTCTGAAATGAGCGCCTTCGGGTGTGAGTTTGCGGTTTTCGCTGAGTGAAAACACCTGGAATCCGCCGCTATCGGTGAGGATAGGACGATCCCAGCCGTTGAATTTGTGTAAACCTCCGGCCCGGCGGATGATTTCCATGCCGGGTCGGAGATACAGATGATAGGTATTGCCGAGTATAATCTGAGCGTTGATGTCGTCGCGCAGTTCATGGATATGGACTCCTTTGACTGATCCGAGAGTGCCGACGGGCATAAAAATCGGGGTCTCGATGCGGCCGTGGTCGGTTGTAATGACGCCGGCACGGGCATTGCTGTCAGGAGCGGTAGCTGTTAGTTTGAAATCCATTTATCGGCAATAACGATTATTAGCGGTTTTAGAAAAGTTTTTCGGGATAAGTGCCGTCGGCGTGGAGGGCAGCGAGTTTGTCAACGACTTTCTGACGATCCTGAGGATATGTCACGCCAAACCAGCGAGCATTGGTGTCGAGGACGTCGACGGTAGCCTCACCGTTGCGGATGAGTTTGTCGACAACCGACGGGATGAAGAATTCGCTTTTGGGAGTCTCCCTATATTTGTCGAGGAAGCGACGGAACTCGCGGACCGAGAAGTCAAAGTAGTCGGGAGTGAGCCCCCAGAAGTTCATCGACACGGGAGTTTCGGGGTCAAGAGTGTTGACCGAGTTGTCAGCCTCGTCGATGTAGGTGACATTATTGTTATCGTCGTAGCTGATGGCACGGCGCTCAACAACTTTGGTGAGTTTGCCATTAACGGTGGTGCAGACACCACGAGAAACGGAACCGTTTTCGGTCATAGTATTGCCAACACGGAAACCGACCATGCAGTATTCGCCGGGTTTGCGGTCTTCGCGGCTAAGCTCGCGAGCGATTACGTCAAACGCATCGCGGCTATAGAAGTCGTCAGCATTGATTACAGCAAAAGGTTCATTGATAGCCGAAGCGCTCATCATGATGGCATGATTGGTGCCCCACGGTTTTTCGCGACCTTCGGGTACAGAGTAGCCTTCGGGAAGGGCGTCGATGCTCTGGAACACAACCTCAACGGGGATTGAGTTCTCATACTTACTGAGCACGATTTTACGGAAATCGTCTTCGAAATCGCGTCGGATTACAAACACAACGCGACCAAAACCGGCCTGCATGGCGTCATAGACCGAATAGTCCATGATGGTTTCACCGTGAGGGCCGACTCCGTCAAGCTGCTTGAGGCCTCCGTAGCGGCTGCCCATACCAGCGGCGAGTACTAATAATGTGGGTTTCATCTCTTGATAATGATATGGTGTTTTTTCCGTTATTATTTTCGCGTCAATGGCTACATCTTTATTTTGCAGCCATTGACGCTGTTGCTTGTTATCGATTGCAAAGTTAGCAATAAATAGTTAACTTATCAAATCTAAGTTTAGATGCGGTCGAGAACTGTGGCTACAAGATCGCGTATACCTGACTTGTAGTTAGGATTTGCTACGGTGTTGAAGCGGTTGGCTATTATTGAGCACACGGTCATGGCCTTGTGACCCATAAGTTTGCCGAGGCCCTGAAGGGGAGCGCTCTCCATCTCGTAGTTGGTTATTCTGCGACCGTTGTGTTCGAAAGCTTCGATGCGACGGTTGAGATCAGGATTGGCAAGCGGCAGACGGAGCTCACGTCCCTGAGGACCGTAGAATCCGACAGCCGAGATAGTGTTGCCACGCACCATGTCGTCACCACCGATGCGGCTGACGAGTTCAGGGTCAGCGTCGACCACGTAAGGCTTTGCCCAAAGAGGATTCCAATCGGTGTGGTCGCATAGGGCATGCTCGAAGTCAAGGTCAGCGACATCGTTGCGTCCGGCGTAGTAGTTGAGGACGCCGTCAAAGCCGATAGCTTTCTCGGCAATGACCGGAGTGCCAAGCGATAGCTCGGGTTGGAGGGCTCCTGATGTGCCGATGCGGACGAGAGTCAGCACGCGTTTGTCATCGCGCACTTCACGGGTGGCGAAATCTATGTTTGCGAGGGCGTCGAGCTCGTTGATGACGATGTCGATGTTGTCAGGGCCAATGCCATGGCTCAGACACATGATCGGTTTACCTTTGTATGTGCCACCGATGGTGTGGAACTCGCGAGACGAAACTTCAAAAGTTCTGGTATCGAAAAATTCGGCGACCATGTCGACTCTGCCGGGATCACCCACGAGAATAACGCGGTCGGTGAGCTGTTCGGGACGGAGATGGAGGTGAAAGACTGACCCGTCAGGGTTGATTATGAGTTCGGATTCGGGAATTATTTTTTTTGTCATGGTGAATGGAATTTTAATATATATATAAGGTAAACGAATATTAAAAGGATAATGTTGGGTTAAATCAACGCGGAGCCGTTACTGCGTAACGACCGCCGGGCAGCGTAATGAGCATATCGGACATCTCCATATCGAAAAGTATCGCGCTCAGGCGGCTGAACGGCATCGAGAGTCCGATGCAGATGTCGTTGACAGTGTGGTCGGGGTGGGCAACGATATAATCGGCTACGGTCTGTTGGTCAGGCGTCATTTCAAAAGTCAGCTCTTTTTGCAGGGAAGATGTCGGTCTTGCCGTCCAGTTCATAACGTCGATAAGATCATCGGCCGAGCGGATAATCACGGCCGACTGCCGGGCAATGAGGTCGTTGCAGCCCCGGCTGTAGGTGTCGGTCGTGCGACCCGGCACGGCGAAAACTTCCCGACCATAGGCCGACGCGATGCGAGCAGTGGCAAGCGCGCCCCCCTTAATGTCGCTTTCGACGACTATGACAGCATCGGCGAGGCCGGCCACGATGCGGTTGCGGGCGAGGAAATTGCTACGATGAATTGTAGCGTCGGAGGTGTATTCGGTGACGATTGCTCCGCCTGTCCTGACTATTTTAGCCGCAGTCGCCCGGTGGTCGGCCGGATAGATGGTGTTAAGACCGTGGGCCACGACTGCGACCGTCGGTACATTGTTGTCGAGAGCAGCCCGGTGAGCAGCGACGTCGATACCGTAAGCAAGGCCGCTGACTACGATAAGTCCGTCGAGCAGTGCGGCAAGATCGGCAACCAGATGATTGACGAAGTCAAGCCCATAAGGAGTGGCATGGCGAGTGCC
>CAMWNL010000280.1 GCA_947175585.1 uncultured Bacteroidales bacterium
GTGTTATCCATGTTATTATCGTGATCTGTATTTATGTTGTCCATATTACATGCGATAGGTTTGAAAGAGTCAATCTCCAAGTCGGGCCTGTTGCGACTTGTGCAGACGTGACTCTATGTAATCGGTAAGCAGATTGATAGCCACGGTATTATTGCCCCCCTGAGGCACTATGAGGTCGGCAAATCGCTTGCTGGGCTGTATATACATCTCGTGCATGGGTTTGAGCACCTCGGTATAGCGGTCAATGACCATCTGAGGTGTGCGTCCGCGCTCGATACAGTCTCGGGCTATGACGCGAATCAGACGTTCATCAGCATCAGCATCTACAAACACCTTCACGTCCATCATGTCGCGCAGTTGAGGATCGTTTAGCACAAGAATCCCCTCGACTATCACCACATCGCGCGGCTTTACTTCCACAGTCTCAGCCTGGCGTGTACACGTCAGATAGGAGTAGGTAGGCATCTGTATCGTTTTGCCCTCCTTAAGCTGACGGAGGTGGTCAGCAAGAAGTGTCCATTCGATAGCCGCCGGCTCATCGAAATTTATTTTCTGACGTTCCTCCGGAGGAATATGACTTGAATCCTTATAGTACGAATCCTGAGGCAGTATGGCAACTTCGCCTGCAGGCAGACTCTGTATAATCTTATTAACCACGGTGGTTTTGCCCGATCCTGTACCACCGGCTATTCCTATGACCAGCATATCTGTGTTTTGTGTTAGAAATAAACTTGAGGAGATTTTAGAGTATGTTTACTTTTAAATGATTTTATCATAAAGAAGATTTTGGCGGGATTTTCCAAAGTTGAAGAGGGAGCGATGCGGGCATCGTGACCGATGAAAACTTTGGAAAAGCACCCAAAAGATTCTTTGTGATGAAATCAAAAATTATTCATACTCTTAAGTAATGTAAATTTGATTTAAAAGTAAACATACTCTTAAAACTTATATCCGAAAGAGGTGAGGATACGCATCTGTTTTAATCGCTCAGACGATGAAACCGGAATTGAAATCTCAGGCGTTACCGAAAGTTGTCCTACGTGAAATGATGCACCTCCGTGTATTCTTTTCTCCGACTTGCGGTAGTCCGGGATAGTAGTGTATGAAGCCAGAATACTGATTGACTTGATAATATCGACCTCTGCTCCGACACTGAAGCAGGTTGTATAATCATATTCGCTGTCGTAGTGAGGATTAATCGTAGCGTTAATATGAAGACGTTTCAGAGTATTGAATTGTCCGCGTATCTTCACGCCTCCGGTTCTCCAGTCACCGCCCCATTCAGTAGATCCGTATATGCCGCCTGAATAGTCAAAGTGGCCTATGGAACCGAGATATGCGGCTTCAAGTTGTATCTGTTGATAGCGCATGCGCTCTGAGAAGAGGCTCTGCCTAAGACGGAAATTCCAATGATCCTTAAGTGTGTAGCCCAAGTATCCGTATCGGGAGTTCTGTAAACCGATTTCTACTTGACCGATGGCTGCGGTGCAAGTTATGACGGTGAGTATGAGGGTGAGAAGTATTCGCTTCATGATTTAATATTTAATGTGAGTTAGATCTGTCGTTAATCAATGTAATACATCCAGAAGAGCTGCCGCGAGTTTTTCATAACCCATTGAGGAGAGATGGAGGCGGTCACTGTATAATTCAGGGTCTATCGAAGTGCTGTTACGGTATGTGAAGTCATGATAGACATTGATGTAGGTGATATTGCTATTCCCGGCGATTAGTTGTTGGATGTAGTCGTTGAACCTTATTATTATGTCATTGATATCTTCAGGATCGGATTCTGCATCACGCGGCAATACGCTATAAAGGTAGACATGCTCGGCTCTGAGATTCTCTATGGCATCAAGGTATCTTACAGCGTAATTCTTCAGGGATGCCTCACTATTATATAGCCAATAGTTGTTGGTTCCGATCATGATTACTGCGTTGTGTCCTTTCTGTGTACCTGAAAGAGACTCTATATAATCAATTCCGGCACCGGACACACCGAGATTATAGGTGGTGAACGACGGGAAATACTCCTCCACATCCCAGCGGGCTACAATCGAATCGCCGATAAAGTAGAGGGGGGCTCCGGGATCATCGTTGCAACTGTAGAAAAACGGTGAGATTAACGCTATAATTATCGTAATCCAATATTTCATCTTTTAATATTTCTTAGACGTGTTATTATTGTATCTGTATAAATGTCGGCGCCTGCATTATTTAAATGCATATAGTCATAGAAAAGGGTACTGTCATTATGGAAGCGGAGCATGTGCATGTCGTTCCAGACTTTTATACCATACTCCTCGCCAATTTCAAGCGTGTGAGATATAACCGGATTGCTACATTCCTTGACATACATAGGAGGAAAGAAAATAATCAGGTCTATATCATATCCTTTACAAAGCGAAATAAATTCATGTAAATTGTCAAGTCTTTCCTGAGTAATAGTATAGTCGGGTGCGATTGCCTCCATTGATGGAAAAGAAGACGGAATAGGTTTGCCGGTGAATCCGTTTTCGCCCTTGATCCCTGACGTGATGAAGTGATAAAGGAGAATACGAAACCAGATGGTATTTAAACGATAGAGATTGGACTTTAAAAAGACTTTCTCTAAGGCGCTGTTCCCATTCATCACCGTGTCAATGTCGGCGATGCCCATATTATAGTATGGAGCTAAGAAATTGTATCGAGTGCCGTTGCCTACTGTGGTTAGATTGTAATCAGCTATACCCAAGAGAACAGTCTTGGGCTTATGAGGTTGCTGAAGCACGGCCTTCAGTATTGTAAGGTAAAATGGGAATGTCTGGCCGTTTGCACCTCCGTTAAAGGAGGAAATATGCAGTGAGTCTTCGAGAGTTTTGGTGTTGACACTATTAAGCGCAACCGAGCTGCCGAGTACCAGTATATCACTTGTATTGTGGCGCATCACCTGTTCTATTGGCTCATAGTCGCCCGGAAGACTGTGATGTCTTATATACCGTCCGAATGACCATCCGAGAGTGATATCCACCAGTGCCACCAGTGTCACAACGCTGACTATCCATATAATTAATCTTCTCATAATCCGGATGATTTAGAATTGAAAATATATGAATTGGCCTCCGTGAAATGTTGCACAAAGCAATATCACAATGACGAGCGTAGCGGTCGTCAACACGTCTCTTGTCAAAATACGATTGCTATAGGTCGTGTTGTTATGGATAACTTCTGGTCCATTAGTAGTGTTTGTGAGCGATGTACGTTGTTGCCCTGATATATTCTGACGTTCTGAAATGAGTTGTCGTTCCGATAGTATCTCCTTTATCATAAGAGCTACTATAAGAATCAAGGGTAGAATTATGGCCGGTTTGCCGTCTCCATTGAATAACATCCCATGGTCAGTCGCCATCTTCCTAAGAGCTAAGAATGCGTCAGACACGCTGTTAGCTCGAAAAAATACCCATCCTATCATTGCAAGACAGAATGTGGTGAGTATAGAGATTAAAGTTGTTAAGCAATTTTGAATTACAGTTGTTAAGCAATTTTGAGGCAGGGTCAGCCATTTAATCTTGGCTCTTATGGAGTGAACTATCTGTAAGACACCATGATAGGCACCCCACAGCACAAAAGTCCAATTTGCACCATGCCACAGCCCGCTC
>CAMWNL010000281.1 GCA_947175585.1 uncultured Bacteroidales bacterium
ATGCAGGCTCTTGTTGACACACTTAATCTCGACCTTGGTATTCAGGGTCGTCCACCTTATCAAATAATGTACACGGATGAACGCAAATAACCGTCGACCAAGACCCAAGATGGCTGCTCAGGAAACGAAAAGGCAGAAGGCAGCCCGTAGCCGACGAATGCACATTTTAGGTCGTTTAGGCTTCATCTCGTTGTTTATCATCGCAATCGCTGTAGGCATTGTGTTTATGGGTATCAATAACACCGTTATCAACGCGGCCGAATGGAATAAAAAAGGCACTCGCAATCTTGATGACACTGTGCTCATAAAACCGCTCCGAGGTGACATCCTTGCGAGTGACGGGTGTATTCTCGCAACTAATCTCAACTATTTCAACCTCCGCATTGACTTTAAAGCCAAGAGGTTTATGATCAGAGAGTATCAGGCAGCCATTGATAGTCTTGCAGATAGCCTTGCCTACTATTTTCCACGCCGCACACGTGAAGGTTGGAAAAAATATCTGTCAGCTCCTCTGGCAAAGCCAAAAAAAGATAGGTCATCGGCATTCATGCTCTTGAAGGAGATTCCGGATGATGAAGTACAACGTGTCAAAGGCTTTCCATACTTTAAGAGGAGCAGCAATGCCAACCGTACAGGTCTTGTACGCGAACGTGTGCTTAAGCGTAAATATCCTTACGGTGACATGGCCACGCTAAGTATCGGTAGAGTCGGAGAAGTGGCTCCCAGAGATGTCCGCGGCATTTCTGGCTTAGAGCGAGCGCTCGACTCTTTACTTTATGGAGTCCCGGGCAAAGCGAAGAAAGTACTTTTTACTGACCGAGTTGCAAATTGGACAATTCAGCCGCCTCAACCGGGCTACACGGTGACTACGACCATAGACATAACAATGCAGGATATTCTGGAGTATGAACTCGGGGATATGCTGCTCAAAACCGGTGCCGAATGGGGTACAGCACTGATTATGGACGTCGAGACTGGCGATATAAAAGCCATCTCCAATCTTGAAAAAGATACTATTCCAGGCTCCGGCCGGTATATCGAGGCTATGAACCGTGCGGTTCTTGCTTACGAACCCGGATCTGTGGTTAAAGCTATTTCAATGATTGTAGCTCTTGAAGACGGCTTTGCCTTTCCTCTCGACCGCCAGTTCAATATCGAGCCTAAAGGAGTTGGGTACAGATATTGCGGTGGTCGACCGATCAACGACACTCACTCACCCTCTTCACTCCCTGTCAGCAGATTTTTGGAATATTCGTCTAATATCGGAATGGCAAAACTTCTGACTTCTCACTTTGAGGACGATCCCAACGCCTTCCGCGAACGTTTGCGAGATTTAGGTTTCTTTGACCGCTTCAACACGGGTATGGCTCGTGAGCGCACTCCGTATTTCCCAACGGTTGCAAACAACAAAGGCGGTAAGATTGCTCTCTCACGCATGGTATTCGGATATTCGACTATGATTCCCCCCTTATACACATGCGCAATGTACAATGCAATCGCCAATGACGGCAAATTTGTGCGTCCCCGGTTGGTAAAAGCTCTCCGCTCACCCGATGGAACGGATTCCATTGTTCCGGTATCATACGTGCGTGACAGCATCTGTAGCCGTAAAAACGCAAAAATTCTCAGAGATATGCTTCAGGAAGTAGTATGGGGTGAGGGCGGTACGGCGAAAGCGCTTAAAAGCGACATAGTGCGTATAGCCGGAAAAACCGGTACATGCCGAATACTCGCCGAAGCAAAACCATCAGAAAAAGGTGACACAGCCAAAGACAATCGGCCAAAAATAGGTGGTTATCTTGATGGTCACTACCGACTTGCATTTTGTGGGTTCTTCCCGTTTGATAAACCGAAATACACGGGTTTCGTAATGATCAGCGATCCGTCTCCGGAATACAAGGGCGCGGCAACCACTTCCGGAAATGTTCTGAAAAATGTTGCCTTGAAACTCTATTCAAGAGGTATGCTGGACAATTGCGCAGACATCCGTAAAGAGGAGCCTGTCGAATCCCGGCCTACGCTTTACGCCTCTAATGATAAGAAACGCCACAATACACTTGCGGCAGGACTACATCTGCCGACAAGTACCATTATTTCAGCTCCGTCTCCTTCCGATCCCGGTTTGGTGCCTGATGTACGCGGTCTTGGCATCAGGGAAGCAGTAGTTACTCTTGAAAAAGCCGGATTCAACGTTAATTTTACCGGCACAGGATATGTTGCGTCACAGAGCCCGGCTCCTCGCAATCGCCTCCCCAAGGGCTCAAAAGTTTCAATCACGCTTAAACAAGATTAGTCACATGGTTTTATCAGAACTGTTATCAGCAATTATTACCGAAGAAGTCATTGGAGATGACAATATCGAAATAGCTTCACTAACTGCCGATTCTCGGTCATGTGAGGCTGGCACGCTATTTATCGCAGTGCGAGGAGTCAATGTCGACGGACATGATTTCATAAAATCAGCTATATCCAACGGTGCGTCAGCCATAGTTTGTGAAGAAATCCCCACCGGTATTGATAATGATATTACCTGGATAAAAGTCGCAAACTCATCGGTCGCGCTGGGATTCCTCGCCTCTCAGTGGTTTAACAACCCATCTCGCAAACTAACATTAATCGGAGTAACAGGCACCAACGGTAAGACAACCATCGCAACTCTGATTTATGAAATGGCCCGACTTAACGGTCTTCGCGCCGGACTGTTGTCAACCGTCGTGAATAAAATTGAAGATGAAGAGATCCCGGCGACACATACCACTCCTGACCCTATTGAGCTGAACAGTCTTCTCCGTCGCATGGTTGATGCAGGATGTACAGTTGCTGCAATGGAGGTCAGCAGTCACGCCGCACATCAGCATCGTATAGCCGGCCTACATTTTGCCGGAGGCATTTTCACTAATCTGACCAGAGACCATCTCGATTATCATAAAACGTTTGAAGCTTACTTAGCTGCAAAACAATCTTTCTTTGACTTGCTTCCCAAAGAGGCTTTCGCGTTGACAAACATTGACGACCGCAACGGCATGATTATTGTTCAGAATACTCGTGCTAAAGTATATACTTACTCTCTGCGCTCAGACGCTGATTTCAGAGGACATATAGTCGAAAATCGCATTGACGGCATGTCAATGACTTTTAATGGGACTGAGGTCGAAACCCTCTTCACCGGTAGATTTAACGCCTCTAACTTAACTGCTGTCTTTGGTGCATCAGTGCTTATGGGGTATAACCGTGAGCAACTGCCGGTTGAAATGAGCAGACTCATTCCTGTTGCCGGCCGCTTCCAGACATTTCGTTCTCAAAACGGCATCACTGCCATCGTAGACTATGCACATACTCCTGACGCATTGATTAATGTGCTTGATGCTATTAGAGATATTGTCGGCCGTTCTTGCGCAGTGATCACTGTATGTGGTTGCGGAGGTAATCGTGACAAAGGTAAGCGTCCCCAGATGGCAGTTGCAGCAGTCAGACGCAGTGACAGAGTCATACTCACGTCTGACAATCCACGTAATGAAGATCCGGCAGAGATAATCAATGATATGCGGGCCGGACTTACAAAGGAAGAGTTGGCAACCACTCTGTCCATAACTGATCGCCGCGAGGCTATACGCACCGCCACCTGG
>CAMWNL010000282.1 GCA_947175585.1 uncultured Bacteroidales bacterium
ATCCAAACAGAGGACGTTCGCCTCCAAATTCTTTTCCTTCTATAATTTCCATATATACTTAAAAAATTTGACTATTAATTTTCTAAAGAAAAGGGACTGTATTCGAACAGACACACAGGCGCATCTGCTCTACATCTGATTATCTTCGTCAGTCACGGTTTCTGCTTCCTCATCTTCAATCACAGGTTCTGCAAGGACTTCGTCAAGCACCGGCTGCACAGATTCATCTACCGGCTCAACGACTTCAACCGGCTTAGGTTGAAGCACGGTATTTGATCGCTTGTTAGCCTTAGGTGCGCTTTTTTTAACAGGACGCTCAGCTGACGACATTATCTCATCCATTCGCTCAGAGATAACAAAGACATCAAGTGGAGACACAGGTCTGATATCTTCAAACCACTGGAATTTGCTAAGATAGAACAGTGATCTCTTTGCCATAAAAAGCGGAGTCGCCGTTCCGGTCGTTTCGGGCCACATCTTTATCCGCTCGACAACACGCCCCATGAAATCAGCAGCGAGAAAACTACTCTCGGCGTTAACTACCTTATTGACCGTAGAGTCATTTTCCTGAGGAAACATGATTATCTCCACATTGCCGTTAATGTCAATGTGGCGCAGCTGACTATTCTCAAAATATGCAATCATTTCCTTGCCGGCTATCTGATTGAAAAAATCATCTTCGATCTGTTGCGCAGCAAAACCAAACTCAGGCAGACGGGCACGGTCGAAAGTGGAATCATTCAGATGCAGTTCAATGACGTTTCCGAAAACTTGTTGCCCTTCATTCCAGACTACCGGATTAACATACATGCGAAGCATTGAGTCGCGCTCAGTGAAACGCATCGAGTCACAGACACCCTGAAGGTCAGTGCGGAAAAATCTTACGCGAGGATATAACTCTATTACATGGCATGTATCAACGGTCACCCGCTCAGGCAACCCGAGCAGAGTGTCAGCCGGAATGAAAGTGGAATCAAGCTCAATGAAGGCTTCAATCTGACGCCCGTGGAGGTATAAAGTATCTCCCTGAGAGAACTCCTTGACAAGAGCACGACCGGTGACATAGGCGCTGTCGGTAAGTTCGTTGTAAAAACCATACTCGCCGCAAACCTGAGAACAATTAGCCGTATCGGTCATAACCATATTACCGAATGCCTCTCCATAGCCGACATTATGATTATAATAAATCGAATCGGCGACAAGAGTCTGATTCTGATTTGTCACAATAGTCGGACGCTCGGTGAGAGTGCATATATTTGAATCGGTAAGATATACGCCGCGACGTGTATAGATAGTGCCGCGATGATTGACTATTGTACTGAACGAATTAAGTTCGGCGACATGAAGATCTGTATTATAATATAATGTGTCAGTATAGATATTAAGCGTATCAGTTTCAGAACGGGAGTTAAGATGCACGTCAGTATAGAAATTGGCCTCTTTAGTCGAGGGCATGTATTCACCTTCAAGTGACGTCAAGCGGTTAGCCGCGTCAGTAAGAACACCTCCTACATTGTAATAACCTAAATCAAGCCGCAGATCATATACAAATACATCAGTCTCAAGCTTAACGTCTTTGTTGATAAGTCTGACTTTCTTGCCTTCATCAGCGTAAAGCGTAGCAATCTCTGCCTCACCGTCATAGATAAGTTCATCGGCGTAGACAAAGAGTGTGTCACCCTGCTCCATGCTTACGTTGCCAAACGCCTCCATAGATTCGGTCTCAGCATAATAATGGCAACTGTCACAGAACATCAACATCGGGCCTTTGGAAAATCTCACTTCATCGACAAGAATCATAAATGAATCCGTGTCGTTCTTACGCAGAATATTGGCATGCTCAAGGAACACTCTGTTACCGGCTGCTCTATCGGCCGTAGGAATCTGAGGTTCAAAGACAGCTCTGTCAGCTCCGGAAGGAGTCTGAGCACGCAGTGATAAAAACAAGGGCGCCATCACCGCTACCAAAGTAGCAATGACGGCGATTTTACCTTTTGTAAAGTATCGTGATCGACTATTTGACATTTGTTAAATCTTCGCCATTCTTAGCCTTTATCCATCCTGTATGCTCGAAGTCACAGCCACGCCAGCCGTCTTCGATGCGGACATAAGTTTCTTTAATTTTATTATCAAGCCACTTTGCAACGATCTTTGATTCGAGATCGTTCTGATACATAGCCTTGATAAGCTGGAAGTCATCAGCGAGATTGGCAGTGTGAGCATCAACACGGTTGGTCAGTTTGACGATTGCAACAATATCCTGATCGCGTTTGGGATCTTTCATTACAAATGCTTGAGACATTTCACCCGGTTGCAAATTGGCAACTTCTCTCGCAATCTCCTGAGGTAACTCGCCCATCTGGAAGAAAGTCGTACCATAATTCTCGCTTCTCTGATCGTTGTTGACCATTACACCGCGACTGTAACGGGTGTCTTTATCCTGCGAGATAAAGCGGGCTGCCTCTTCAAAAGTAAATTTCTTGTCAGCGATGTCCGATCGAATCGAGTCAAGTCTGGTCAAAGCATCAGCAAGATCCTTTTCCGCTACTTTCGGACGAAGAAGAATCTGACGGGTATTAATGCGGTCACCGCGCTTCTCGATTAGCTGGATGATATGAAAACCGTATTCTGTCTCAACAATCTTAGACACTTTCTTAGTGTCGTTGAGGTTGAACGCCACAGCTGCATATTCAGGCACAAGCTCACCACGCCCCATGAAACCAAGTTCGCCACCGCGAACGGCATCACCCGGAGATTCGGAATAAAGGATGGCGAGAGACGAAAATGCACTTTCACCACGGTTGATGCGATCAGTGAAGTCACGGAGACGGGCTTTCACGTTATCAATCTCTTCACGCGGAATCAAAGGTTTGATACTTACAATCTGTACTTCGACCTGAAGCGGAACCTGAGGAATACTGTCTTTAGAAAGTGTCTCATAATAGCGACGGACGTCAGAAGGAGTAATCTTGACATTTTTAACAAGAGAGCTTCTCACCTGACCGATGCGCGAACGATCGCGAAACTTTGTAGTGAACGATTCGCGGATCTGTGAGTAAGGCTGACGGAAATACTGCTCAACTTTCTCACGGGAACCAAGCTCACTCATCAGATAGTTCATCTGTTGGTCAGCCTGCATCTGCACCATAGATTCCTGCACCTCTACGGTGTCAATTTCTGCCTGATTCAAAAAAAGACGATTAATCGCCAACTGCTCCGGAATTACGCAGTAAGGATCTCCTTTAATGCGCTCACCGTCATGAATGTACTCCTGATACGCTTTTTCTATATCTGACTTGTAGATAGGTTCATCTCCGATGACCCAAGCGACTTCTTCGGCAATATTATTCTGAGCAGTAGCCGAACCAACCACCATAAAAAGTGAGAGCGACGCTATGAGATTTTTAATATTCATGAGATATATTATAAAAAATGTAGATTCCGATAATTATTTATTGCAACTACAAAGATAAGACAATTTTACCAAATCATGGCTCTAAATCGACGAATAATTGAATTTTACCGTCGGCGAGCGACTTGTCATAGAGATTATTCATCAGGTTTGCATCATAAAAACGGCGTTCGCGCTGAGCCAGACGCTCTTTAATC
>CAMWNL010000283.1 GCA_947175585.1 uncultured Bacteroidales bacterium
ATGCGCTGCTAAAAAAAGTGAAGGCCTTAGTCGAGGAACAGGAAGCCCGAGCACGTCTCAATGGGCAAAAGCCATCGGCGAACTAAGGTCAGAATATCCGCTTGACTTACTTTTAGAGTTGAGGAAGATGGCTCGTTCAGTATTTTACTATCATCTTAAGCGCCTAAAAAACAAAGACAAATATGCTGTGGAGAAAGAAGATATTAAAAATATTTTCCATGAGCATAAAGGTCGCTATGGCTATCGTCGCGTAACAGATGAAATGCATAATAGAAAATACGTCATAAACCACAAAACAGTGCAACGACTCATGGCCGAGATGGGACTCAAATGCAAGATCCGTAAGGTAAGGTAAGGTAAGGTATCGTTCTTATAGGGGTGAAGTCGGCAAGGTTGCGCCTAATATCATAGAACGTGATTTTGCTGCATCTGCACCTAATCAAAAGTGGGCAACAGATGTGACACAGATAAATATTGGCTCTACTAAGCTGTATCTATCTCCGATTCTTGATATGTTCAATGGAGAGATCGTATCTTACAACATCTCAACATCACCCAATATGGAGCTGATATATAATATGCTTGACAATGCGTTTGAAAAATATGATAAGCTGGACGGACTTATAATCCATTCTGATCAAGGATGGCAGTATCAGCACTTCGGATACAGACAGCGTTTGGAGGAACGTCATATAATCCAGAGTATGTCACGTAAAGGTAACTGTCTTGACAATGCAATGGTAGAGAACTTCTTCGGCATCTTGAAGTCTGAACTTCTATATGCCGAAAAATTTGAATCGCCCGAAGCCTTTATAAAGGCATTGGATGAATATATTGAGTATTATAACACTAAAAGAATCAAATCCAGGTTAAAAGGAAAGAGCCCGGTACAATACCGAACTCTTTCTATTACTGGATAATGTTTAATCTGTCCAACTTTTTGGGGTCACTTCATGGGTCGCAGTCGTTTTTGGCTTTTTAATTATGTTTATATATAGACACATGTGGAGCGCGATTCGTTACAATACTTAGTATTAATGATTCTTAGCGACTTGAATATGTAGTTGTAATTATCAGTCAATAAGTAGAAATGTAAGAAAAAATAGATACTGTCCTTTTTTTTAGGACAAAAAACGCTATATTTGTCCCCAAATTTAGGACACTATGGATAAATTGTATCTTAAGACTCAAATAGCGATGCGTCAAGCCGAGTTTCCCACTGACTTGAAAAAAAGAGAAAATCAACTCCCAATAAATGATGGAAAGATTGTCACTATCCCGGGCGTGAGACGGTGTGGCAAGTCATCACGAATGGAAGCAGTCATAAATGAACTCCTTTCTGCCGGGATAGAGAGGGAGCGATTTTTATGGGTAAGTTTCGATGACGAACGTCTCATTAGAATGAATTCTGATGAACTCGACCTTATAATTGAAGCATATCGCGAAATGTATCCGGAAATAGATTTGTCATCAGTATATATGTTTTTTGATGAAATCCAGTTGATTGAGAACTGGGAGTATTTTGTAATGCGAATATTTAAGCATTACTCAAAAAAAATATATATAAGTGGCAGTAATGCGACAATGCTTAGTAGCGAGCTGAAATCGGCCTTACGGGGTTGGCCGGAAGAGGAAGAAACGATGCCCCTTTCATTCCGCGAATATTGTGAATTTAATGGAATCAGAACTGACAGCTGGTTGGAGTCTGATATAGCAAAACTACGCAATGCATTTGCAGTATATAATAATGAAGGTGGTTTTCCGGAAGTTGTGTTGACTCAAAATCCATTGCATAAGGTTAAGATTTTGCAGACATACTTTGATACTATGTTACTAAAAGATTTGGCTGAACATTATAAGCTGTCCAATATTGAAGTTTTGCGCTATTATCTAAAACGTATAATGGCTAACATCACAAAGCCAACCTCGATTCGCGCTATATACGGAGATATAAAATCACGTGGACTTAAAGTGAGTAAGGATGACCTGTATGAATGGGCCAATCACGCCTGCGACATATTTATGTTTATTCGTGTGCCGAATTATAGTAAGTCTTTGCAGAAAATAGAGAGTTCACAGCCTAAATATTATTGTATAGATAACGGTTTGCGAGATGCAGTTTTGCTGCCCCAGAGCGATGACGATGGTAAGAAACTTGAAAATACTGTATTCCTTCAACTTTATCGTAAGCGCACTCCTGTCGACCGGATCTATTATTATCAAGGTAACGGAGAATGTGATTTCGTTGTACAACGAGGTGTGGAGATTGACAGGCTGATTCAGGTTACATGGAATATGGAAGATGCTGATACTCGCCGAAGAGAAATCAACGGATTGGTAGAGGCTTCTGAAGTCACGGGCTGTCGGAACTTATTTATCATAACAGCAGATTACAATGATGAGATAAAACTTGATAATGGTAGTGTCATTCATGTGGTGGCTGCCTGGAGATGGTTGTTGGGAATCTGAAAGGTATATTCACAGTCCCAAAGAGTAAGGCGGCATGTCAAAATTGACACGCCGCCTTACATCTAAAATATGAAAATGAGTTTAGAGGGCTTTTGAGATGATGCCGTCGAGGGTGGTCGGGTCGGTCACACGGGTGCGGAGTACACCGTCGCGGTCGATGATATAGCTTAGGGGCAACATATTGACGTTGTAGTTGAGAATTGCCGATGAGCCGTCGGCCGGGGAATTCCAGATGGTAATCCAGGGAAGGTTGACAGCAGACTGTTTCCACTCGGCTTCGTCACCGTCAAATGCAAGCTGGAAGATTTCGAAACCACGGTCGTGATACTTGTTGTAGAGATCAGCGAGGATAACGTTGTAGGCCGGTGATGCTTCGAGCTCGTAGTTTGTGAAGCTGAGCAACACGACGTCACCTTTTGACGCAACGTCATAGAGGCTGTGAGCCTGCCCCTTGTTGTCATAGCCTTTGATGTCGGCAGAGAGACCGGCTTCGGGCACCTCGATCGTGGTCTCGATGCGGTCAGGGTTAGCTGCAGCTTTGGCTCCGAGATACATGTTGCGCAGGGTGATTGTGCGAGGATCATCGGGCAGTTTTGAATCGAAAGTCTGGGCAACAGCACCGATCACGGCGAGGTCGCGACGCGAGGTAGGATCGAAGAGAGGCTGATTGCCGATGCGCTTGTTGATTAGATAATATGACGCGATCGGTTCGCCTGAAGTAAGCACAATCTGAGTGAGCTGACGTTTAAGCAGAGAGTCAGTCGCAGCGGCCTGTTCGCCTTTAGACGCAATGGTGGCAGAAATGAGAGAGTCGATCTCGACGAAGCGCTGAGCAGCCTGAGAACCTTCGAGACGATAGTTTTTGTTGAATGACGAAGCGTTGGCCGTGAGCCGGATGTTGCTGACCGAATCAACCGGAAAGTAGATTGAGGCTCCGTTGAGCGAGAGTCTAAGCACTTCGGGGAACGCGGCCGGAGCTGCGGCCTTATACTCAAACCGGTCGTTTTTAGAAACGAGTATTGAGTCAACTGTGTACCAGTTGTTATTGTTGAAAGCCTGCAGAGCGACTTTCTGACCGGCACCACCGGTGATAGTGCCGTCGACTGACCAACCGTCATGACGCGAGCAAGAG
>CAMWNL010000284.1 GCA_947175585.1 uncultured Bacteroidales bacterium
GACAACATTCTATCCTGGTGGAGAAAGCAGACGGGTCAAGACAGGATATATCTACTCTGCCAATTCAGCCAAAGGCGGTTGTTTCCCAGGCTTTTATACTGACTCAATAAGAGTTAACTCCGGAATCAGTTTCACTCCTCTTGGAATGATAGTGAGCAGTGGGGGCGAGTCAATTGAGACTTACACAGCTATGACCGAAAATGTTGACACGGAGCGCAATTTCAATATAATGATGGCCGTGATGCGTAAACTGCCGGCTATTGAAAAATGGGTGACCCGTACTCCGACCGGCTGTGACTCTGTACTGAGACAGACGGATTACAATTTCTTTGGATCAAAACGTATCATTCGGCCCGAACGGGTTATTGTCACCACCGCTCAGAGTGCGGCCGGTCCTCGCTCCCTCATCAGCGAGCAGAGATATACGGCTTATGACAACCACGGCCACATCACTGCCATGACAGACGCTAAAGGCCGGACGATAGCAGCGGAGTGGGATGCGGACTACGATCAGCTTACTAAAATGACGCTTACCGCTGCCGGACTCTCGACAACTTACACCTACAGACCACTTATCGGCTGTACGTCAATCACCGCCCCGTCAGGTAAGAAACGACAGTTTTCATATACAGGAGGCCGGCTTACCGCCGAAAAAAATACCGCCGGTGAAAATGTTGCGGCATATCAATATGAACTATACGGCGAGGATCAGAGCGGCAACGGGCGTAACCTCATAACATCAACCATTTATGATGATTCAGGCGAGGCATCCGAGTCGACTCTTTATGACGGCTTCGGCATGCCTGTGCGCAAACTGTCAACAGTTGCCGGAGGTTCGCAGGTCTGTGTACTCAATCGCTATGATGCTCTTGACCGTCAGGTGAGAGAGTATCTGCCCGTGCCATCGTCAAGCATTGACGCTGCTCCCGACGCTTCGTCATATTATAGCGATGCTTTCCCTTATAATAGCATAAGCTATCGAGCTTTAGCTGCCGATCAACCACTGGACATCATTGCTGAGGGACAGATTATGCAGACCCATCCGACAATATATGAGTATTTGTGCAACAACATAAAAGACCCCATGCTCCGCTGTCCGCGCTATCAGCTCGGCAACAGCGTCTCGGCCGAAACTATCACTTCCGCCGGCAACTATCCGGCCGGTACGCTTGATGTAACACGCACTGCTGACCCCGACGGCCATATATCGCTGATATTCACTGATTGGAGGGGGTTGAAAATTTTGGAGCGCAGGGTGATCGGCAGTTCGGATTTTGCCGACACATATTATCTCTACGATGCTCTCGGCCGCCAGAGAGTTGTCATTCAACCCGAGGGAGTTGCCGCAATGGCTTCGTCAGGCAGCAGTTGGGACAACAATTCAGAGCCGCTTGCCAAGATGGCGTTTATATATCGCTATGACACACGCGGCAACCTGATCTACTCACTTGTGCCCGGCGGTGGCGGCGAGCGTATGATTTACGATGTTTTCAATCGTCCGGCGTTCCGCGCTACCGCAGCAATGACCGATGAGGGTCGGACTGAATATTACCTGTATGACCGCATAGACCGGCCGGTTGTGACGGGACTGCTTGACATCGATATCTCCGGGATCAGTGCAACTTACGACATGAGAGCCTCACTCTTACCTTCAGCAGCTGGTATCGACGGTTCAGGCTACATGCCCGACGACAATACCCTCAGCAATCTACTGGCTGAGTCAACGATCACGACTGCCAATTATTACGACAGCTACAGCATGTTATCGGCCGCGGGATTCAAATCCTTGCCTGCTAATATCATCAGTCAGAAAAAAGCCGTCGGACTCCTTACTGCGCAGCGTCAGGCTGTCTACTCCTATAATAGCGCCGGCCGTGACATCCGGACCGGCTATCACTACTCCATTATCGCTTATGACAGCGAGGAGCGAGTGACAACTACCCTGTCATCGGCTATCATAGGCGACGAATATACTCACTACCGCTTACACCCGTCAGGGACATCCGTCGGAAGAGGATACAAAAGTGGTCTTTTCTGACAAAGACATCAGGCTTCACCTCGTCCGGAAATATGATCCCCTCGGCAATCTGCTTGGCGCGTCAGCTTCAATGACTGATGCCGCAGGTAACTACGGCCGGCGCGAGCAGTCCAAAATAGATTATCAGTATGACGCGCTGGGGCGCATCTGCCGTTCGGCTCTTTTACCGACAGCATCGGCTTACTGTACCTATTCCTATGATATGCGCGGACGGTTCAACGGCATAAATTCACCCGGATTCTCACAACGGCTCTATTTCGAGGACGGCACTTCTCCTGTCTTTAACGGAAGTGTTTCGGCAGCGCAGTTTGGCTATGTGACAGACCGCACGACCGGCATGGCATCACTGTCCAATAAAGTGACCTACCGCTATGATCTCCTCGGACGTCTGACCTCGACAACCTCAAACGATGGATATAGCACAAATTACGCCTACGACCGTAACTCGGCTCCGGTATCCATCCTCAGAAGCGGTCTTATCTCTGACGGCGTATCAATCGGCCTGATCGACGACCTCCGGGTGCAGTATGACGGAAACCGGCCGGTCAACGTTACTGACCGTACTGACAGAGTGGTCCTTGAGTCATCGCTCGACTTTGACTCACCGACCGGACGGTCTGTTTACAGATATGACTCATCAGGTCGTCTTATCGCTGACAGCGGCTCCGAAATCAGCCTCATAAAATACGCGCCCAATGATATGCCCGTATTAGTGCAGACACCCAAGACTACGATCCTTTACAGTTACCGCGCCGACGGCGCCAAGCTGATGTCGGTCGTGAGCAATCTTGGCTCTGCGTTGCCATCGGCTCAGACCCGTTATGACATCGGGCCATTCCGCTTTATCAGGTCTTTAGGCGGTCAGCTGCAGATTGACCGTATCAACCTGCCGTGGGGTTATATTGACAATCGCGGCCTACCTAATGTCTATATCAAAGACCATCAGGACAACGTCCGGGCTGTCTATAACCAGTACAGCGGCGCGGTGACACAGCAGACCGATTACTACCCCTACGGTCTGCCCAAAGCAAAGTCAACCAACGCAGAGGTTAACCCGTTCAAATACATAGGCAAGGAACTGACAACCGACCTTACCAACCCGTTCTATGACTTCGAAGCGCGTATGCAGCTGCCAACCCTCGGCATCTTCAACCGCCCCGATCCAAAAGCCGGTAAAACACCCTCAATCAACACCTACAGCTACTGCGGTGGCGATCCGGTAAATCGAGTGGATTTTGACGGAAATTGGTACATTGATGTTCATTTGTCCAAAGACAGATCTAAAAATGGATATGGAGTAGCAATATTGTATGATAGATCCCATAATGAGTTGTTTAGATTTAAAGTACGAGCTGAAGGAATTAAAGGTCATGACAGAATGAAAGAGGATGCGGATACCCCTTTGGGAAGATATAAAATACCCTCACCAGCATGGATTATACCAAACGCTAAGACATCCCGCCAAAAGCTTGGCGCCTATGGCCCATATCCTAGACTTATAATGTAGGGGGAAAGTGGAGAAATCGTAGAGTCTGGGAGAACATTAATAAGAATGCATG
>CAMWNL010000285.1 GCA_947175585.1 uncultured Bacteroidales bacterium
CAGCGGCTCTTTGTTGTCAATGGCATTGATGAGAGCTTTGTAAGTGTCGGCTGGTAAGTATTCGAACATCTTCTGACGGTTGAACACATTTTTACCATAATACACTTCCGGCCTTTCTTTGGGCATCTCTACCGGGGTGGCTTTACGGTTGAAAGCCTCGTCTACGACTTTAAATCTCAGTTGCGACATAAGCGTTAGCGATTAAATTTTAAGTGGTTTGAAATTTTCGATCTCTCTAATGGTTTCTGTTAATCATCACTATGAGATTGAGTTAATATGTCAATTTTCGCAATGCAGGTTAATTTCGCTGGAAATTGTCAAGCATTCACACCACAAAGTTAGAGATTCGCCGCAAACAGGCAATAAATATCAAGGAGTTTTTTTCAAAAAATTTTAGCTGAACAGAAGATGGACTCATGCAAGATTACCGGCGTCGGGAAAAGAACTCCACGGCTTCGGCAAAAGGGAGGGAGATATTAAGGATGCGACGGGATGACGCAGGAATGAGCAGTTCACCGGAATCAAGCCGTCTGATGTCAAGAGGCTGTCCCTCGAAAGTCTGAAGCGTGACATCGGCATCGGGGCAAGGTAGTGTAATCTCAGACTCACCGTTGCAATGCCAGTAAACAATGGAGGTCGACAAGCTGTCGCGATTGAACGCAAAAGCTCTTACCGGATCAATCATACATAAGGAATCGGGTGTCAGCTGAGTGACCTCTACAATATCATGCTCTCCGCCGGGCAAAATCATAAATTCGCGCATCGGATCACGCATAGCCTCCTTTAAGCCGACAGGGATGGATTTTGACAATTTAAGATTCTCCCACATAGAGATAGTCTGAAAATTGTCAGAAGTCCGCGGATGGCGTTCAATTTCCGGAACATTGGCCACAAGTGAAATTGGACAGTCCCATGCGAGCGCCTTAGAACAGATAAAATCAAATATGTCTGGCTGCATGCCTATAGTCTTATCAGACGGAGCAAGGTAGTTGACCCAACCGAAATTGACAGAGGTAAAATCACAAGCGACCTGCTCGGCACAGCGGAGTGTGTAACGGCGCATAGCCTGTCGTATACGTTCGGGAGCAAAGATATCAAAGGCATTGCCACGCGACAAAATATGCCAACCGTAATGAGATTTCAAAGCGCCTTCGGCAAAGAGTGGCGCCGGGTCAAGAGAATTATAGACTTCAAGTTGAGAACGCGAAACATTATACCAATATGGCATCGGCACATCTTCAGCACCATCAAAATAAACAAAACGGAAACCGCAATCGGAATATATCTGTCCAAGCCGCTCGGCTATCTCATGCTGAATATCAGTATTCTGGTCTATGCGAATAAACAGCGGCCAATCGTCGACATCGAGATGGCGGACTTCAGACATCGGCTCATGGGTCACCGCAGATGAATTATACATCCCTCTTTTACAACCAATGAACGCATAGGGTGCAGTTTTCTTAACGTCGGCAAACATTATCAGCTCGTCATCAACATGGAGCAGACGGCGACCATCCTCCATCCTGACATTTTCAGGGCGCTCTATCACCCAAAGAGTGTCGGCATCGGCGTCGACGGGTTGAGAAAGAGAATATCGGCTGACTACATTTGTGCGCCGGTCAGGAGTGCCGTCGCAAATATAGGGGTCTGTAACCGCAATTTTGGAATAGTGAATATGGATGCCCGGAATCATGCCGGCATCAGTTATCCGGCGGCATATCTCCTTCAAATCTTCGAGGCCGTGAGGATATTCATCACGCCACTGATAGTGACCACATGCACGTGCAAAATCAGGGTAATAGACAACCATTGTGGTCAGACCGGCCTCTTGCGCAAGTTCAATATTCCGATCAATATTATCGAGGGTGACACCCCGTAATTCGTAGTAAGAACGCAAATAATGTTCACCTCTACGACTCTCTACACCACGCGGCATGTCGAAATCTTCTTCGAGAGATGCGATGCGGTCGAGGAGACTGTCAGGATGAGTCACAATGAGCGCCGCACCGGAATCGTAGAGACGGACTTCAGATAACGTCGAGGCCGAAAGCACGGTATGACCGCGGTGACGGTCACCATCAATAAAGGTCGCAGGATCAGTGGCAACAAGAGCTACAGCCACGGAATCATCCCAGACGACATTCAACCATTCACCGAAGCGAGGCATATCTGAGACCGGCAACTGAAGCAGTTTAAACTCGTCGAGCTCAGTCTTACGCTTGACTCCATAATCCTCGATGCGGTAGTCACGGTCGACGAGATTAAACGAGATATAATCAGGCGTAACATCGACTTTGATCTTAGCGATGTCGTAAGTATCAGCAAATTCAAGCATTAAGGTATCACCGCAAACCCACGCTTTATTTGATGGAAATGAGCGTGGGTTTGCAGGATACATCAGAAAATTTTCATTATCGTAAGGGCGATATTGGGTAATCACGCAAACAGGTAACCCGGCATCGTCAGAAAGACACTCCCGATTGTCAGGCTTATAGACAAGACTGCCGACGAGTCCGTTATCCATTATCACGAAGCGCAATTCGTGATTTTCAAAAACGATTTCGCCTAAAACAGCAAGGGCAATCCACAATATGGATACCAACGTCAATAACCTGCGACAAGTCATGACTACAATTACGCCAGATTATCAGCGGGAAGCTATAAGCAGGTCAGCGAAAGTGTCGACTGTGTCGGCGGTGATGGGCGGTTGCGGGTCGGAATTAACGGCAGTGTCGAGAGTGGTTTCACCTGAAAGGACAAGTACACCAAGCGCTCCGGCATTGCGCGCCATCGCCACATCAGTGTAAATGCGATCGCCACACATTGCGATCTCTTCAGGACGGTAACCGTAACGGTCCATTATGCCACGGAGCATATCGGGGTTAGGTTTACCGATGACAATGTCAGGCTGACGACCGGTCGCATGCTCAATGCAAGCGCAAATACTGCCACAGTCGACAAGGATCACCGGTTGGTCAGTCGGACAAACGCGGTCAGGGTTGGTGGCAATATATGGCACACCCTGAGACGCCCACCAAGCCGCACGGCAGAGGCGAGGATAGACGAGTGTGGTATCGAATGCAACCACGAGTACGTCAGGACGGTCGGCAGCATCGTCGGCACACATTTCAAATCCGGCGGCCTCGAATTCGCCTATCATGCTCGGGGTTCCAAGCACAAAGAGACGCTTCGCGTCAGGGAAGTGGGTCTTGATATAGTCAATAGTAGCGACGGCAGTAGTGTAGACTTCTTCACGAGTAGCCTCAATGCCCATACCGGCGAGTTTCTTTACATAATCGTCGAGTGACCGGGTCGGATTATTGGTAAGGAAGGAATAGCCGATGCCGTTATCGGTCAGTTTCTGTAAAAATCCTTTTGTCCAAGGAAACAGTTTTGAACCAAGATAGATTGTGCCGTCCATATCGAGAGCGACATGACGGATGCGGCGGCAAGCCTCCTTAAGCTGATCGTCGCTCATAGGCGACATATATTTATTGAAATCCATTTTTCTGAAGAAATATTAATCGGTTATTACATCGGTTCGTCAGTAGTATCGCCTCCATTGATGCGGTTTGAAGTGTCATCATCATAGG
>CAMWNL010000286.1 GCA_947175585.1 uncultured Bacteroidales bacterium
CCACATGCCAAGCTGATGGTGTTGGTCGACATACACGTGCCAGCGGTTAATATCCTGACGGTTTTCAGAGCCAAGCAGATAATCGATGTCCTTAAATAATGACTGAGAGCGATTCTCGGAATAGCGGGTATAGTCACCCCCTACTGTCATACCGAATGGCGCGATGTAGCGCAGAGCAATATTATGGTAGCCGACCGGTGACAACATATTGTAGGCATTTGTATAGTTGCCCAAAGTGCCTGACGAGAGTCCCCAACTCTTTGAATCAGATATTATCTGACCGTTATAAGTGAGTTTGAGAGTTCTCCAGGCAGCAGATGCAAATACGGTATTGCTCCAGTTTTGACTGATGCGACGCATGTTGTCATCAATCATTATACGATGTCCGTCATATAAATGATTGGACCATGTATCCTCGCGACTCCATGATTTACTGCGTGAAAGTCCGTAGTTCAAGTCAAAAGTCCAGTCTTTGATAGCGTATGTGGCGGCAAGGCCTCCACCATACGAATCATAGTGTGCCTGATTATATCCCGCCCTGACCTGTCCCTGCAGACCATCGAGAGGAGTAGGAGTTTTCAGTACCACGTTGATAACAGCACCGTTGACATGATACTTTGCCGGAGCAGAGTACATGATTTCGACATTCTTCAGTCGGTCAACGGGTGTGGTATAAAGAAGTTGATATAGATTTTGAAGAGGCATTTCAGTGAGTTCTCCATTGAGAATAATAGTAACGTTAGATGCTCCGGTGAGCCATATCAGACCGTTATAATTCGTCACCCCGGGTATATAACCGAGGGCTTCAAGTATGTTAGTTACAGGTTTGTCTCTGACTATAGCCGGCAAGTCAACGATCATGATGCCATCCTCGCCTCTTACCTGAGGTTTCTCGGCGTTGACAATTACCTCCTTGAGTTGTTGTGTGGAGAGAGTGTCTGACATTTCCGTTTGTGCATAAACGGCTACACTATGCATAATTGGGATGAAAATCAGAGCTTTTTTCATTGCAATACTATTTGTTTTTAAGTAGACTTATGCAAAAGTACCTCTGAAAACATAAAACCCAACATCCTCAACCTTATTTACTCTTAAATGCTCCCTTATTTAGTCTTAAATCGGATTCTGTCTAACCGATTGTATGGGGGACTATTGGTATATTTGCGGTGATTAATTAATTTAATATGAGACCGCGAGCACTTCGTGGTTGCAGATATGAAACGTTTTAAGACAATATCGACCATATTTATAGTTGTCATTGCCGGGATTTTCGTTTGCAATGTCTATTATATTGTAAGTCTTTACAATTCGATAAGGGCAGACGTGGAACGCGAGGTTATGACAGCAATTGCCGATGCAGACCTTGATGAACTATAAGAGCTCAAAGGGCACGGGCCGGGACTCAGGAAGAATTTCAGAAACAAAACGAGGATAGCATCGGAAAACGTCATGGCGAAACGGCTGTATACCAAGACCCGAATGGTGATATGGTGTCGACAACACGCCATCCTGACGGAACCGTAGAAACCCAAGGATATGTTGTCAACGGACAGTCTTCATTCACTAATAAATTTATTGATGCTGTTAGTCAGCAGTTTCATGGCATTATAGACCCATACATATCGGCTGATGTAACTGTTATGGATAGTGTCCTTAACAAACGTCTGAATGACAGATATATTTATCCCGGATTCATTAAGGCTGAAGTAGTTGATTCGACCGGCAAAATTGTAGTCCCAAATCCCAAATGTATCAATACCCATCATCTTGATGTATTCTCTTATTGCTACAATCAGAATTCAGGTTATTCATATCGTATTAGTATTACTCCACTTACCCGTCATATAGTCTCGGAGATGTCCGGAGTGATTGTCACGATATTCCTTCTTATTATAGCTTTCTTTATGGCGTTTCGGTATCTGTTCCGCACTGTGTCAAGACTGCGAACTATTGAGGAGATGAAAGATGATTTTGTAAGCAATATGACCCATGAATTGAAAACGCCGATAGCAATAGCATATTCCGCCAATGATGCGCTCCTCAACTACGATATATCCAATGATCCCGACAAAAAGACAAAGTATCTTATCATAGCAGATAAGCAACTGAAACGACTTGGTGAGCTTGTGGAAAATATCCTTGCAATGAGTATGGAACGTCGGAAAACTATGAAACTCAGACCGGAAGAGATACTCCTAAGAGAATATTTAGAGGAGATCGCCGATGCTCAGCGTATGAGAGCTGAAAAGGATATAGCCATCAATTTGAAAGTGGCCGACAATATAGTCATAGAGGCCGACAGGACTCACTTGGCGAATGTATTGAATAATCTGATTGATAATGCTATCAAATATTCTGATGATAGTGTTGAGATAACCATATCAGGCGATAGCAAAGAGCTTTCCGTCAAAGACAACGGCATTGGTATTCCGTCAAAGTCGATTCCATATCTGTTCAACAAGTTTTATCGTGTGCCGCATGGCAACCGACAGGATGTCCGCGGCTATGGAATCGGATTGTACTATGTGAAGAATATACTTGATAAGATGGGTTGGAACATTGAGGTCAAAAGTACAGAGGGAAAAGGCACAGTGTTTACTATAAAAATCAGCAAAGATGTGCAATAAGATACTGTTTGTAGAAGATGAGGAGGACCTGACGCTGATAGTCGCCGACACTCTTCGCGGACAAGGCTATGATGTTGTCGTGGCGGCGGACGGTGCCGAAGGTCTCAGTAGATTTAAGGAAGATGGAGCCGATATCGTGGTTGCTGATGTGATGATGCCTAAAATGGATGGCTTTACTATGGCTAAAGAGATAAGGAAGTTGTCATTGTCTGTGCCATTACTCTTTCTAACCGCCAAGAGTACGATAGATGATGTTGAGCAAGGTTTTGAAATAGGGGCTAACGACTATCTTAAAAAGCCGTTTGAGCTTCGTGAATTGATAGTGCGTATCAAAGCCCTTTTGCGAAGATATGGCAATAATCGCACCGGGGACATACGATTTGCTATTGGAGCATACAGTTTTAACGTTACGACCCAGACATTGTCATTCGGTGACAAAGAAACAGAGTTGTCTCACTTTGAAGCCAAGATACTTGAACGTCTGGCTGTCAGTATCGGCAAGACTGTAGATGCTTCGGAACTGATGATTGCCGTATGGCAACGTGATGAACAAAGCAACCGCAACTCTCTCCACGGCTACATCCACAAACTCCGCCGTGCTCTGCGTCATGATCCCTCGATCTCCATCATTAATCAGCGTGGCTTTGGCTATATGTTGACACTAAGAAACTGATTAAATTTAAAAAAATATGATTGAGTCCGGATAATTATTTATTACCCATGATGCAATCTTTCCATGAAGGTCAAGCCTCCTGTTATTTTCGGTTGTGGAGAATGGATTTTGAGATGTGTATTTGTAGGCCCATATTTTTTAGGGGTTAGCGAACCAATCGTCGGAGGCGGTTGTTTGAAAAGTGTAACCCGCTGAGAAAAAAGATCTGATATGACGGGTTATGGTTAATGAAAATACTGAATTATTCTGACAGTACAGGGCAATTCAATAGGAAAATGTATAATAT
>CAMWNL010000287.1 GCA_947175585.1 uncultured Bacteroidales bacterium
ACATAGTTGTTCATAGAGAGGACGCACCTCGGTGCGTCCCTACATTTATATAACGAAAAATATGGCGTGAAATTATTTCACGATAACTTTTGCTGCGGTTGTGCCTGCTTTAACAACATAAACGCCGGCAGGAACAGCGATAGAACCGTTGCCCTGTGCAACGAGAGCGCCGTCGATTGTATAAACCTGTGCATTGGCTGCGCCGTCAACAATAACAGCACCTACACCACCGAAAATCTTGGCTGCATCTTTGTCGGCAACGATGTCGTTGATACCGGCAGCGTCAGTAAGATCGAGTGTCCAAACCTGCATTGACTTAGCAGGGTCATAGAAGTAGATATTGAACTTACCGTCTTCGCCTTCAACGGGCTCAACGTTTATACCGCGATAGTTGTTACCGGTTGCGATACCCTCGGTTGCATATTTGGTCGCAATAGCTTTGTGCAGTTGTTCTGACCAACCCTCGGGATCTTCATCTCTGGTAGCGTTTTGGGGTGTGTCGAGGAGTTCTTCTTCCATAACGAAGAAACCGTCGCCGGCAGGGAATCCATCAGCAGTCGTTCCTGCAGGATAGCAGATATAGCTCTTGCCATTGTAATCAAACATGCAGAAGCCACCGATCGCACTGTGGTTAGGAGTGTTGAACCATTTGCCGTCAAATTTATAACCCTCAGCTTCTTCATCCCAAACATAGCAAGCAACATTGTTACCCCAGCCTAAGCTTGAAGATGTCACTTCTACCTGATTATTGGAAAGAACGGCCATTTTTTGTGCGATACCGTCAGCATCGGGAGCGAAAAGCTGAGCCATGCCGAGAGTCTGTACAGTATTAGCAGGTGAGGGGAAACCACCTTCTTTAAGTGAGTTTCCAATATTGAACTGGCCAACGAATGATTCCTGCTCAAGATCAGTGTACATAAATTCATAGCCAATGTTACCGGTCGCATTAGCGGTAACAGTGATTTCGGTAAAACCTTCGAGCAAGTTGCCCATAACGTGGGGAAGAGCATCGAAACGACACTTAACACCGCCAGCCATAGGTATGTCAGACTTCACGACTACGTCAGTCTTAGAATCAATAACGCAGAACTGAGCGTTTTCGCTGAGATACCAGCCTGCACCTTCGGGACCTGCCCAACCGCCTTTATCGTTACGGAAGTAAACGTTGCCGGCGTCGTCAACGTTGATTGACACCCATGCATTTGCATTGTCGATAGTCTTAATCTGACCTTCCTGATTAAACACGGCAACACCTTTGTTTTGCATAACGACATAAAATTTGCCGTTTACACCGATACCTGAACGGGCAGAGTTGGCGTCAGCGCAAGTGCCGGTCGGTACACCATACCACTGGAGAGTGAGGTTGGTTGAGTGAGTTGCATCATCGGGATTGGGATCCTGTGCCATTGCTGACATACCCATGAGAGCAACGGAAGCGAGAAGTAGTTGTTTTTTCATAATTTATTAATTTTATTATTTAAATATATTGATAGTTCTTATGTGATTTTTTGGGGACGCACCCTGGTGCGTCCCTACAAATATTTATTTGATGTTATAGCGTTCGGCTGAGATCGGTTTGAGCTTGACTTTCTTGCCCGTCGGGAGAGTGACCTCGTGGGGTTTTGAGTCGCTGTTGACAACATACAGCACTCGCTGACCTGATGGCGAGATCCATTCTGCGCCCTTAACCATATAATCAGAACCGAAAACAGGGATTTCTGCGATAGGGTTATCACCTTCGGGGATAAACTCACGGACATACCGGCCTCCGATAAATACATCATGCTGCTTCTTGCGGAAGTCAACGAGATTTTTGAGGAACTGAGCCTCATATTCCGATTTTTCGTCAACCCAAAGCAGACGCGGATCAACCCAACCGAGCTGTGCTCCGTAGAGGAGACACTGCATATTCTCATAACGGAAGTCGCCATTACGCACGTCAGTATATGGAGAGTATGTGAAAGCCGCGGTCAACACACGATCTGAGTAGATAAGAGGATAAAGCGGCACAATCTTACATATAGGGCTGTGGGGAGTATTGACCGTCAGAAGTATATCGAATGACGGGATATAACACTCGGCATTTTCCTCAGAGAAAACGATATTGCCCGGGCGCAGATGGTCTTTGCGCAGATCGTTCATCATATCGCGATAAGCATGATACCAGAATTCACCGCCTCCGACAGGATGACCGTGATTGGTAGCGTAGCAAGGATATGGAGCGGCAGCCGCAATCTGGTCAATATAGAGGCCGTTGGTGCCGAGTTCGTCCTGAATACGATCTGCGAGTTCCATAATAACGTCATGCCAGATGGGCGATGCCGGACAAGTCACAGTGTTGGGCACGATTGATGTCGGGTAAATCTCTGTGTAGAGATTTCCATCCGGACGGCGGCACGAAGCGTCCTTGCCGTTGCGAGGTCCATAGCTCTCTGTGGCCGGATCCCAAAGTCGGCCATTAATATATGGCATGACCTGGCAGTTGCGGTCCCGCACCTGTTTGATGATGGGTGCAAATTTCTCGTTGGCCGGGAAATAGTCGGGATAGTGAGAGTCGTAAGGATGATTATGCCAGAAATACCAGTGGAAAGCGATATCGTCGCCAAAATAGTCGATGGCGCGATTAACAGCGTTGACCGTTGTGTCACCAAGATACTTGGCGCGTAGCCAAAGATCCTTCTCGACCAACCAGTCAGGGATGTCGCGCTCATCAAGGGTCTTCGAGCCCCATTCAGTGGTCAAAGCAAACGGGCGGTACCAGTCAACAGCGGCTGCGCTCCAGTTCTCGGGATGACGACCGGTGACGGTGGTCCAGGGAACACTGAAACTTGAAGTTTCACGATTATTCCATCCCTCTGAAGCCACGACCTTTGTGTCAAAAATCGCATTAGCTCCTTTGGCGTCAATAGTCATGAGTTTACCGGAAGCATTATAGTCGCGCGGCGAGTAAAAGTAGACACCATTACCGTCGTCGATCATCATCATCTGCATTGATCCGCTCCACGAAGGATAGTTGGCCTCATAGTGGCCACCGTTTTTATAATCATACTGATTACCCCAACCGCCGGGTGTGATTACCTTGGCGCTGTCGGGAGCCGCAATCGTGAGAGTCGGGAACTTGAAATCAGTTATGCTCCAGCCTTCGGGCAATGACGCCGACAGATTCCATTCGAGCAGGGGCGAATTGTCACCGAGAGTTACACTCATCTCTACCGGATAAGTGCCTCCATCATATAACAATCTGGTATTCCATGTAAAAATGACCGTCGTTGAACTGTCATTCTGCTCTGTGCGATATCCCTGATAGACCGCGCACGACGGGTCAAGTTCGGGAGTCTGACCCTGCAGGCCACGGTAAGTGAGAGTCCAGGGTTTGGTGTTAGTCCCCGGTTTAACAGATTCGAGTCCGTCGGGAGACTTCAGAGAAAGAATATCGAAAGATTTACCCGTCGCAAACTTTGCTGACAAATGGTCGTTTTCAAGGGTGACAGATGCAGCATCACCGTTGACCCGCGGTCGCGCGGCAACGGCGGCGGTTAAAGTCAAAAAAATTTCGGAATAAATTAGTAGTTT
>CAMWNL010000288.1 GCA_947175585.1 uncultured Bacteroidales bacterium
CTTCGAAGTACATCATTGAAAGAAGAAAAAAGTAATCTGATTAATTGAGTAATTATGAGTCGTTCATTAAAAAAAGGACCCTTTATCAGCGTTAAACTCGAAAAGAAGGTCGCTGACATGGAGGCTACCGGCAAAAAGAATGTCATCAAGACTTGGAGCCGCGCCTCAATGATAGCCCCCGAATTCGTTGGACATACTTTCGCTGTCCATAACGGCAACAAATTTATTCCCGTTTACGTTACCGAAAACATGGTAGGCCACAAGCTCGGCGAATTCGCCCCCACTCGTACCTTCCGCGGGCACGGCGGTAATAAGAAAAAATAATCACGGGCCCAGATAATATAATTTTGACAAAAAAAAGAATCAAATAAAATGGGTGTAAGAAAAAGATTATCCGCCGACACAATGAAGGAAGCTCGTAAGACTGTTGCTTTTGCAAAGCTTACCAACATCCCTTCATCTCCCCGTAAAATGAGACTGGTGGCCGACATGATCCGCGGCAAAGAAGTGTTCCGTGCACTCGGCATCCTCAAGTTCTCTAACAAAGAAGCTGCTGCAGCCCTCGAAAAACTCGTTCGCTCGGCTGTCGCTAACTGGGAGCAGAAAAATGAAAAGAAAGCTGAAAGCGGCGAACTGTATGTAAGCACAATTTTCGTAAATTGCGCTCCGATGCTCAAACGTCTCCGCACAGCTCCCCAGGGTCGTGGCTATCGTATCCGCAAACGCGCTAACCACGTCACTGTTATCGTTGACACAATTGATAATAACGTTAAAAACCACGAGGATTAATACAAATGGGACAGAAAGTAAATCCAATCAGTAATCGCTTAGGCATCATCCGCGGTTGGGACTCCAACTGGGCTGACAGCAAAAATCAAAGTGATATCATCCTCGAGGACTATAAGCTCCGCAAATATCTCAATGTTCGTCTCGCTACTTGCAGCGTGTCTCGCATTGTTATCGAGCGCACTCTTAAGCTTGTTACCATCACTGTCTGCACATCACGTCCCGGCATCATCATCGGCCGCGGTGGCAAAGACGTAGAAAAGCTCAAGGAAGAACTCAAGACAATCACCGACAAAGACGTTCAGATCAATATCTTCGAGGTTAAGAGACCCGAACTCGACGCAGCTATCGTCGCTTCTACAATCGCTCGCCAGATTGAAGGCAAGGTCGCTTACCGTCGCGCCGTGAAGATGGCTATCGCCGGTACTATGCGTGCAGGCGCTGAAGGCATCAAGGTTCAGGTTTCAGGCCGTCTCAACGGTGCTGAAATGGCCCGTTCGGAAATGTTCAAAGAAGGCCGTACTCCCCTCCACACTCTCCGCGCCGACATCGACTACGCTCTCGTAGAAGCTCACACCAAAGTAGGTGTTATCGGTGTGAAAGTATGGATCTGCCGTGGTGAAGTTTATGGCAAGCGCGACCTCGCGCCCTCATTCACTTCTAACCAGAAAGAAGGTCGTCCGGCTGCCGGCGGCAACGCTCCCCGTCGTGGTGGCTTCCGTCGTGCTAAAAACAATCGTTAAACCTCAAGACAAGACAATCAACAATGTTACAACCGAAGAAAACCAAATTCCGCCGTCAGCAGAAAGGCCGTATGAAGGGCGAAGCCCAGCGCGGCAATCAGCTGGCTTTCGGCTCGTTCGGCATCAAGACCCTCGAATCTAAATGGATCACCGGTCGCCAGATCGAAGCCGCTCGTATCGCGGTGACTCGTTATATGCAGCGTCAGGGTCAGATTTGGATCCGCATTTTCCCGGACAAACCTATCACCAAGAAGCCTGCTGAAGTCCGCATGGGTAAAGGTAAAGGTAACCCCGAAGGATTCGTTGCGCCTGTTACTCCCGGCCGCATGATCATCGAAGTCGAAGGCGTTAGCTATGACATCGCTAAAGAAGCTCTTCGTCTCGCTGCTCAGAAACTTCCCGTTATCACCAAGTTTGTCGTAAGACGTGACTATGACCCCACTCAAAACGTCTAAGTAAGTTATGAAAAAAGAAGAAATCAAAGAACTCAGCACTGCCGACCTCAAAGAGCGTTTGGCCGAGATGGAGAAAGACTACCTCCAGCTCAAGGTCAACCACTCAGTGTCGCCTCTCGACAATCCCGCAAAGATTACTGCTGACCGTAAAATGATCGCACGCGTCAAGACTGAGTTGCGTCAGCGCGAACTTAACAATAAATAATCCCAAGAAATGGAAACAAGAAACTTAAGAAAAGAACGTATTGGGGTTGTATCGAGCAACAAGGGTGACAAGACTATCACTGTCACTGTGAAGTGGAAAGAAAAGCACCCCATCTATGGTAAATTTGTCAACAAGACAAAAAAATACCACGCTCATGACGAAAAAAATGAGTGCAGCGTTGGCGATACCGTAAAGCTCATGGAAACCCGTCCCTTGAGCAAAACCAAGAGATGGAGATTAGTAGAAATTATCGAAAAAGTTAAGTAATCATGATACAGACTGAATCTCGTTTAACCGTAGCTGATAACAGCGGGGCTAAAGAAGCCCTTTGCATCCACGTGTTAGGTGGTACAGGCCGTCGTTACGCTTCTGTCGGCGACATCATCGTCGTTTCGGTAAAGAGCGTTATCCCCAGCTCTGACGTTAAGAAAGGTACTGTATCTAAAGCTGTCGTTGTTCGCACCAAGAAAGAGATCCGTCGCCCCGACGGCTCTTACATCCGCTTCGACGACAACGCTTGTGTCCTCCTTAACAATGCAGGCGAGCTTCGCGGCACCCGTATCTTCGGCCCCGTTGCCCGCGAACTCCGTGCCACAAACATGAAGATCGTTTCGCTCGCTCCCGAAGTACTTTAATCTTTTAAGCAATCAACTAAGCAATGATAAAGACAAATATCAAAAAGGGCGACAACGTCTATGTCCTTGCAGGCGAAGACCGCGGCAAGCAGGGTCGTGTGCTCTCTGTTGACAGAGAAAAACAGAGAGCTATCGTCGAAGGCGTCAATATCGTCACTAAAGCTACCAAACCCAGCGCTAAGCATCCTCAGGGAGGCCTCGTAAAGATGGAAGCTCCCGTCCATATCTCGAACCTTGCTCTCGTAGACCCCAAGACTGGCAAGCCCACTCGCGTAGGCTACCGTTTCGTCGATGGCAAGAAAGTCCGTTACGCTAAAAAATCAGGAGAGGAGATCAAATAATGACTACGCTTCAGAAAGAATACAAAGAGCGCATTGTCCCCGCTCTCGAAAAAGAATTCAACTACAAGACAGTGATGCAGGTGCCCCGTCTCAAAAAGATTGTTATCAATCAGGGTCTCGGCGCTGCCACTCAGGACAAAAAAATCATCGAGACTGCTATCAACGAGTTGACTGCCATCACAGGTCAGAAAGCCGTTGCCACTCTTTCTAAGAAAGACATCTCTAACTTCAAGCTTCGTAAAAAAATGCCCGTCGGCGTTATGGTGACCCTCCGTCGCGACCGCATGTACGAGTTCCTTGAGCGTCTCATCCGCGTCGCTCTTCCCCGTATCCGCGACTTCAAGGGCATCGAAGGCAAGCTTGACGGCCGTGGCAACTACACCCTCGGCATCACCGAGCAGAT
>CAMWNL010000289.1 GCA_947175585.1 uncultured Bacteroidales bacterium
GTTATACTCCTGGCTGAAAGTGTCGCGGAAAAGGATGTCGTTCCAGTCGGTGTAGACGCCGCGCAGGGCATTGATCTGAGCCTGCACGTCGGGTGAGAGCGCAGACCAGCCGCCGAGTCTGAAGGCTTCAAGCTGTCCGGCCGCCTGAATTATGCGCGAAACCGCGCCCTTGTTCTCGCGATAAGTGAAGTCAGAGCCGAGAAGGTCGAGTTCAAGGTCGACTTTCTCGTCGGAGTTGAGAAGGTTGAGGCGGTCGATGTCGGGCTTGGGAGAGTAGGAGAGCCGGGTTGAGAATGAGACCTGGGCTTTGCCCTGTTTGCCGTTTTTGGTGGTTATGACGATGACACCGTTGGCGGCACGGGTGCCGTAGATGGCGGTCGCGGCTGCGTCTTTTAGAACAGTGATGCTTTCGATGTCGGCAGGATTAAGTCCGGCGATTGATGACTGATAGAGATTGTCGATGTCTTTAAGTTCGTCGGTCGAGGGCATTTCGGTGCCGTTCATCGGCACACCGTCGATGACCCAAAGAGGGTCTTGAGTGCCCTGAAGAGATGAAGTGCCGCGAATACGTATTTTAAGAGGCGCACCCGGCGAACCGCTGCTCTGGATAGCCGAAAGACCTGCCACCTGACCGGCGAGCGCCTGATCAATATTCATGATCGCACCGATTTTGCTGTCATCAACCTCCATTTTGGTAATGGAGGCGGTCAGTTTGCGGCGTTCGATCGCCTGATATCCCGTGACAACGACGTCGGTGAGAGTGACAGACGAAGGGTCGAGGACAATGTCATAGCTGTTGACGCCGTCGACGAGGATGATAGTGCGCGGATTGAAGCCTATGCTGCGACATTCGATTTCAGTCACGCCGTCAGGTATGGTGATTGAAAATTCGCCGTCGATGTTGGTGACCGTGCCGAGTGTTTTTGTGGTATTTCCGGCTTTTTTGAGCTGTGTTTCAGACACAGCGACAGATGCGCCGGGCAGTGGTTCCTTATCTTCGGATGACAGGATGACACCACTGATAGTGCGCTGCGCCATGACAGCGTTTGCCGGTAGAACGGCCACTATGAACATTAAGGCCATTAACTTTGTAAATAACTGTTTCATCGCACTGTGTGGATAGTTATAATAGGAATAGACGATTTAAAAAAATAAGATGAGAGAGGTGAGTGAGAGAGAAGAATGATGGATTAATTTATATTTCAGTGTCAGTTTTTGAGCTGGGCGATGCCGAGGGCGGTGTTGATGCGCATCACGAGGTCTTCGTAGTGGTAACGCGCATCGCGCGAGGCCGATGACATGTGAGACATGAGCAGATTGCGGATGCGCATAAGCTCGCCGCGCTTCAGCGAGATCGCGTCAGAGACGCGGTTGCCCTGACTGCCGTAGAAATTGAGATTTCTCCGGCCCGGAGCATGTTCGCCGAGCGACTGGGCGCTGCGTTCGTGAGAGTGGAGCGGACAGCCGAAACAAGCATGTTCCGACGGATTGACAAGCATCATGGCCGCAGGATCGGCGTCGAGCGAACGGGTGACTCCATCCTTGACTCCCTGATTTTCGCTAGCGGCGATGATGAGAGCGTCAACAAAGTTTTTCTGCATCGAGCGCTCGCGTACATCAGGGGTCGCGCCACTGATGGTCTTTGCAAATATGCGGTTGTGAAGCATATCCATCATTTCAGCAGGCTTGAACGCATTACTGCCGTTCATGGCTTCGTTTTCATACATGCGTATGATGCGGTTGTCGGAGAGAAGATCCCATAAAATATAGCTCTGAGCATTTTTCAGAATATAGTTGGGCGAATTTTCGATGCGGCCGAAGGGTGTGTTGTTGACAAGGAATGTGTAGTTGGACACATCGGCATCAAAGAGCCATGACGGCTGGGTGAGAGCTTCGTCAATGACAAACTGCACTGCTTCGCGCTGACGCGGAGTCTCGACAAACCGATAGGTCTGTCGGCCGTCGCCGACGGTAGTGTTGTCGACATAGATGCCGCCGATGTTGGCCAGAGCGTGATAGATATATAATTGCCACTGACCGACAGCCGAGTAGTAGAGACGCGACGCCTCGTCGTAGTCCTGACCGCGTTTGCCGTTGGTTGTCCATTCGATGATATTGGGCACAATACGCTTGAGGTTGGCAATGCCGTATTTAGCAGATTTAATGGGGTCGTCACCGAGATCCTCGCTCAGCGCGCGAGGGTCGATCGCCGACCGTGAATCCTGAGCCTCGCTGTAGCGGTAGAGGTCACTGCTGTGATTATCTATGAGTTCCT
The DNA here is from genome assembly GCA_947175585.1 of uncultured Bacteroidales bacterium. Lineage (GTDB taxonomy): Bacteria > Bacteroidota > Bacteroidia > Bacteroidales > Muribaculaceae > CAG-873. The sequence goes on from CAMWNL010000289.1 coordinate 2,276, forward strand.
GCAGGCGCTCATACTCCTCCTCGGGGGAGATATGGCCGAACCAACGGTAGCCGTATTCGATAGCCATGCGGTCATAGGGACCAATCTGCGGCGACAGATTCCTTACGCCGTCACCGGGCTGGGCAACGTAGTTGAAACGGGCGTAGTCCATTATAGATGAGCTTGTGCCGCCGAGTTTCTCAATGTAAGACGGAGAGCGGAGTGAGTCAGTCGGGATAGCCGCCGAAGCCATCATGTTGTGACGCAGACCGAGAGAGTGGCCGACCTCATGACAGGCCACGAAGCGCATAGCGTCGCCGATGAGTTCTTCGGGAAGTTCGAGCTGACGCGCGCGTGGGTCTACGGCTCCTGTCTGAATGACGATCCAGTCGTGGACAAGGTCAATGACGTTGTGCCACCACATTATGTCGGCTTCGATGATTTCGCCGGTGCGGGGGTCGGTGATCGACGGGCCCATGGCATTGGATTTGGCAGAAGCGGCGTAGGTCAGCACCGAGTAGTTTATATCGTCACGGTCTATGCCGTCAGTGGTCGCTGAGTCGGGTATCTGCTCGACTCTGATAGCATTTTTGAATCCGGCGAGTTCAAAGGCCGAGTTCCAGTCTTCGATGCCCTGGCGGAGATATTTTCGCCAGACATAGGGCGTGGAGTTGTCGAGCCAGAATACGATGGGTTTTTCCGGTTCGACGAGACGGCCCGCGAGATAGTCGGCTTCGTCTTCAGGTCTGGGTTGCAGACGCCAACGGGTGATGTAGTTGCTGTTGTTAACACGCTGCTGATCATCAGCATACTGCAGGGCTGACTCGGTGAAATAGCCCACGCGCGGCGACGCGTAGCGCCGGGGCATCGGGTCTTCGGGCAGGAGCACCAGAGTGCAACCGACCTCGACGGTGACGTAGACTGTGCCGCCCGGCTCTGACACTCGGGTCGTCAGCTCTGACAGAGCGTAGATATTATTGTCAAAAGCCTTGATGGAGTTGATTTTCGACAGCTCGGTGTTAGGCGATGTGCCGATATTGATGTCGTTGAAGACATTGTTAAAGCTCGATTTTGTGCCGTCATAGATATCGTTGACCCTGATAACCACGGCTGTCGAATCATTGTTGTAGGCTTCGATCTTAAAAGATGCGATAATCGGCGAAATATAGTTCTGGCTGACCGAAGGAGCTATTGCGTCAGATTTACTAACGTCAGGTATGGGGCGGAACTGACGGACCCTGACTTTATTGGCCACAGTATCAATTTCGAAGCTCACGAGCTGGTTGGCGTAATTTGTGCCTCGGTTTACGCT
>CAMWNL010000290.1 GCA_947175585.1 uncultured Bacteroidales bacterium
CAGGTATACCGATCCAACGAGAGACAACGTCAGCGATATCTTCAGAGTCAACCTCTTCCTTGATAAGAGCCTTTTCGCCCTGCATCATGCGAAGCTGTTCCTGAATAGTTTCGTTTTCTTTCTCCTTTTCCTGGATCTTGGAATAACGGATTTCCGCAACCTTGGCATAATCACCTTCGCGCTCAGCTTTTTCAGCTTCGAATCCTAACTGCTCGATGTCAATCTTATTCTGCTGAATACGATTGATGAGGTCTTTTTCAGCTTTCCATTTTGCAGCGTATTCTTTTTCTTCCTCGCGCATTGTGGCAAGTTCTTTCTCAATATCGCGAACTTTGGCCTCATCGCCTTCACGCTTGATGGCTTCACGCTCAATTTCTTTCTGAGCTATACGGCGTGAGATATCATCAAGAGCCTGGGGCACTGAGTCGATTTCAAGCTTGAGTTTAGAAGCGGCTTCATCAATAAGGTCAATCGCTTTATCAGGCAAGAAGCGGTCAGTGATATAGCGTTCGGACAACTGAACCGCTGCAATAATCGCTTCATCACGGATACGCACTTTATGGTGATTTTCATAACGCTCTTTAAGACCACGAAGGATAGCGATAGCGCTCGCTTCATCAGGCTCGTTGACCTGGACTTTCTGGAATCGGCGCTCAAGAGCCTTATCTTTTTCGAAATATTTCTGATATTCGTCAAGAGTGGTTGCACCGATGCTGCGAAGCTCACCACGGGCAAGAGCCGGTTTAAGAATATTGGCGGCATCCATAGCACCTTCGCCCTTACCTGCACCGACAAGCGTATGTATCTCGTCAATGAAGAGGATAATCTCACCGTCGGCCGAGGTAACTTCGTTGACAATAGCCTTGAGTCGTTCCTCAAACTCACCCTTATATTTGGCACCGGCTACGAGCGCACCCATATCAAGCGAATAAATCTGCTTGGTCCGGAGGTTTTCAGGAACATCACCTCTGACGATACGGTGAGCAAGTCCCTCGGCAATGGCTGTCTTACCGGTACCGGGTTCGCCGATAAGCATAGGGTTGTTCTTGGTACGACGACTAAGAATCTGGAGCACACGGCGAATTTCTTCGTCACGGCCGATTACAGGATCAAGCTTACCTGAACGAGCACGCTCGTTGAGGTTAACGGCATACTTTGACAGAGCATTATATGTCTCTTCTGCGCTCTGATCAGTAGCCTTCTTTCCTTTACGCAGCTCGTCAATGGCGGCTTTTAATTCCTTATCACTGAGTCCGGCATCTTTAAGAATCGTAGATGCCTGAGAATTGATGTCGAAAAGCGCCAAAAGGATAGCTTCGAGAGTGACATATTCGTCACCCTGCTTTTTAGCGATGTCTAAAGCTTTTTGAAGCACATCGTTAGAGGTGCGGCTCAAATAAGGCTCGCTACCTGAAACTTTAGGAAGAGCGTCAATCGCACGGTCAATCTGAGAGTTGACAGAAACAATATTGGCACCAATCTTTTGGAAAATGAACTTCACAAGCGACTCGCCTTCTTCGATAACACCCTTAAGCAAGTGAACGGGCTCGATGGCCTGCTGACCTGCACCACGGGTAATCTCAACAGCCTTTTGGATGGCTTCTTGCGACTTGATGGTAAAATTGTTGAAATTCATAATTATATAGATGAAATATTTTTATGTAATTGTATTATCAGTATTTTTAGTGAAATCTAACATATTAACAAATGCGGTGTGCTTTTGTTTCATAGGTCAGCTATAAATATGCAAAAGGCGTGCCAAAAACACGCCTTTTGCCCTAAATGTATTAACCTTGTATACTAATACTAATATATGTGTATCAATTTTTCTTCTTAGGCTGAATCATGATGCGATACTGAACGTGGAAAAGTAAGTAACGAGGCAAGACATTTGAAAAAGTCTCCGTGCGTCCCTGAGCATTAACATTATAGGTGACATTATTGAGCTGATGGAGTAAGTCAAAACCATCGAGCATGAAAAGCCAGCGACCACCTTTGAGCGAATAGCTGAGACGGGCATTCCAGACCACATCGGTTGTATTCAACTCCTTGTATGCGAATCCACGGCGTGTATAGAGGTTTAGATCCGTTGAAAGGCTGAAATTGTGAGGGAGCGCCAATAAAGCTGCTGCCCCATATTGCGCGGTAGTGGCAGTGAAATTCGCAAACCCGGTACGGTCACCGTTGGTATCTCTCCAGTTCAAACGTCCGTTAAGAGACAATTTGTGTTTGCCAATCATCCAATTTAACTGTGCGTTCTCCAGTAAAATCAGATTCTTAACTTTGGTACGGGTCATATCTGTGCCGTTTGTAGCTACCATATCAGCTGCCTCGCCATAGTCTACTGAGGTATAAGACTGGATTTCAAACTGGTCCCGCGAACCAAATGATTTTGTAAGACTATTATATAGTCTGAGATTGTAATTACCGTTGATATTATACATACGATAGGTTCTTACGCCACTGTCCTCATTATAACGGTAGCCGCTGACGAGTGCATTATTAATAAATGTATAACGCAGGTCAATTACATCCATCCACCTATGACGCCCGATGACATTATGACACCATTGGGCTGAAAGTTCGTTACGAGCCTCATTTTTCAAGTCAGGAGCACCGGTAAATATATTCAACGGATCACGGCTGTCAACGATATCAACCATCCTCACCATATCAGCAACTCTTGTAGTGCGATTGAAAAGCAGTTTATAATAATCCTTTCCTTTGCGTAACAATACGTAAGTGTTATAAAACTCGATGTCGACATTTCTTTTACTAATGTTTGTGTCAAATTTACCCTGACGATAGTCGAGAGTCCGGTCCCGGAATGTCAATATCGGCAATATTTGATATGATATCTTAGCACCGTTGGCTAATTGAATCCCACTATTAATAGCGTTAATCTGGAGTGAGCCCTCATTAACATGTTCCTGGCTCTGATAAGTACGATCATCATCCAGTGTGTTCTTATAACCGACCGGGAGTTGACCAAACAAACCGGCCTCGTCGAGTCGATCAAGCTCATAGAGATAAGAATCTTTAGTTGTCGAACTATGCTTAAATCCTAATGATGCACTGATATTACCATTTTCAGAATAGATGAATTCATAACTCGGTCTCACAGAAATATTCCATGATCTGTCAGGAGCATTTGCAATATATTGATTAGAGAAAGATCGAGTGCCGGCTATGGGATAGCGGATGTCATACAAATTGAAATCGTCATAATTTCTGTTTGTATATTCGCCCTTGACCATTATCGAAAGTAGATCCGGCAAGCCGGGCATTTTCTGAGACGCATAAATGCTGCCGCCGGCATTAAGCATGTGGCCTGTCATCAATGAACGCATCAAAGCTGTGTTGACCGTGTTATCGACCATTGAGTTTGCCGTACCGTCAAACATATCTTCCAGAAGATTGCGTGTCAGCTCTTCGACCTTACGGTTGAAAGCGCCTGAAAGAGTGTTACCGCTTCTGTCATTTTTTACATATTTAAGATTTTGGCTCAGAGATATGAACTTGTCGTCCCATCTGCGTCGGAAATCGTTTACGGTTGATACACTA
>CAMWNL010000291.1 GCA_947175585.1 uncultured Bacteroidales bacterium
TGTGAAGGCTGGCGGTAGTCAAACGCACAGCTTATCACGGTCTGCGCACCGTCGAGCAGCTGACGGGGATCGTTTCTGACGTCATGATAGCGGTCGAGATAGGCCATGTCGGCGTGATTGCCTTCGGTGAGCCATGTCGCATAGCTATCGGCGACGGCCGGATCTACCGGAGCCGCGACCGCAAATCCGACTTTGCAAGCTCCTGCGTTAAGTATGGACGCACGTATTGATTCTTTGACAGAGGGGTCTGAAGTCATTGTCATTCCATCGGGAGAGTACGAAATTCGTAGCCCTTGGCCATGAGCCATTCTATTGCCTTCGGCATGGCATAGCGCATATTGGCTGACGCCTTGATCGAATCATGAAATACGATTATGGAGCCATTACGGGCGTAGCGCTTGACGTTGTCGAGTACTTGTTCGGGTGTGAGCTTGCGCGAGTAATCGCGAGAGACAAGATCATACATTATGATGTTGTAATGATCCTTGATGGCTTTGGCCTGCTTCCAGCGCATAATGCCGTGTGGCGGCCTGTAAAGATGACTACCTATGAGTTTGTCGGCCTCGGTGATGTCGTAGAGATAGCGACGGGTGGTCACTTTCATGCCCTGAAGATGGTGCATGGAGTGATTGCCGTAGGAGTGGCCGCGGCGTTTGATTTCCTCGAAGATTTCAGGCTAGCGGCGCACATTATCGCCTACAAGAAAAAAAGTCGCCTTTATGCCGTAATGGTCCAGAATGTCGAGTACCCAGGGGGTCTCTTCCGGTATCGGGCCATCGTCAAAAGTCAGAAATACCACTTTTGAATTACGGCGCCCTTTAACGCGCCATACCGCCTCCGGAAAAAGGAGACGGTATAGCAGCGGTGGACGTTCGATAAACATTATTCAGACTTGTGATTAATCGACGAGGCGACGCCAGGTGTTGATGTCGATGGCATTGGCATCAACAATCGAATCGGTGATAGCCATCGGTTCTACTCCGGCCGCCTGATGCAGTTCGAGCAGACGGAGAGCGGTGTCGTAGAGACGCGATGCCACTCCCGAAGTGTGGTCACGGCCTGTGCGCAACTCGTCGGCAGTGTAGTCGTCAAGATAGAGCATCGGGTAGACGGTCTGGGCGTAAGACACCCCGAGGCCGGGAGCGAAATCCTTGAGCAGTTCGTCGCGGTCATCGCGTCCTTCGAGAGCACGGAAGACGGCAACAGCATTTTTAAGACCTGTCATAAGGCTGAGATACTGCAGTGAGATGGTCTCAGAGCGACCGAGCGAGTTGAGTTGAGAGCGTGACAGCGAGCCGGCATAATTGACGAGTTGAGCCAGACGCGGAATCTCATTGTCGATAATCGCCTCGGCTCTCGCGAGGTCATCAGCATTGCCTGCATCGTAGAGCGTGAGATAGTCACCGGCCATATAATAGCTCTGGAGACCGTCATAAAGAGCGACCTCGGCCGGCATCTTCTCCTGGGTAAGATGGAGGAGATTACGGGCCATGTCGTAGTGGTCTTCAGGAACAGGCTGTCCGTTGGCCTTGGCAAATTCGATGGCCCATTCAGAAGCCGGACGATCGCCTTCTTTCATAAGATTATCGGCGCACTCGATCATCGCCGAGCGAGTAGATGAAACCATGCGGCGCACTGTTTCGTCGAGATAGAGCGACGACGTGTTATCGGGATTGTCAAGACCACCCCAACGGAATTTGCTCATGAAGTTTTCATAAGCGCGGTCTGCGTTAGGCGAATATTTGGCGTCGCGGAACGGAGTCACCTCAAGAGCCATGCCTGTAGAATACATATTGCGGTCAAGGCCGAGATAGTAGCTTGAGGGCACGGTCGAAGCAAAGTAGACCGGACGTTTCCACCCATCGGTAATCGCGTTGGCGACAATGTCGAGCGATAGCACCTTGCTCTGGCTCGCTCCCTGACCTTGCTCTCTGAGGTTAAGGGTGATGTCGCCGAAAGACGGCATCAGATTGGCTATTTCAAGCGAGTCTCCGGTGATGCCGAAGTGGTTCATCGCAGCAGCGCTGTCAGCCGGAATAACGATATTGGGGTCGGTCAGATAAGGCGCGCCGACACGCTTGGCGTCACTGGCATAGAGTGAGCGCAGCGCTGTTTCGGCAGTCACGAGTGTATCAGACATCGGGATGATGAAGTTGTAGGCGAGACGCTCGTAGGCATAGTCCTTAGGCGTAGCGTACATCTTGACCGGCTCCGCTTCATAATAGGGGTATGTCAGGTTGTGGGCATACCAGTCGGTGGTAAGGTAAGAAAGGTTGACTACGCGGACGTCGGTGCGGAAACCTTCGACCTCCTGAGCATACCACAGAGGGAATGTGTCGTTGTCACCGTTGGTGAATATGATTGCATTATCGTCGAGCGATGCGAGATAGTTCATGCCGAAATCGCGTGTCGTATAGCGTCCCGAGCGGTCGTGGTCATCCCAGGTCTGTGAAACCATCTGCAGCGGCACGAACAGACCGATAAGCACCGCCGGGAGGACGCCGGCAAATGATATATTGGCATCATCTCCGGCCTCAGATGATTTTTTCAGTTTCTTGACGAGATCACTGATGAGCGAGGCGATGGCCGGAACTCCGATGCCGATCCAAATTGCGAAGGCATAGAATGAGCCTGCAAACGCATAGTCACGTTCGCGCGGCTGGCCGGGAGTCTGGTTGAGATAAAGCACGATAGCGATACCGGTCATGAAGAAGAGGAAGAAGATGACCCAGAACTGCTCGATACCGCGACGGGGATCAGATACATGATTGTAGAGAGCCTGCCAGAGAAGACCGATGATGCCGAGCAGCAAGGGGAGCATGTAGAACACATTGTGGCCCTTATTGCCCTTGCCGAATTCATCGGGCAACAGCGACTGATCGCCGAGACGGGCGTTGTCGATAAACGGTATACCTGAAATCCAGTTGCCGAGGTGGGGCTCGCCGTTGCCCTGGATGTCATTCTGACGGCCTGCGAAATTCCACATGAAGTAGCGCCAGTACATGTGGTTGAGCTGGTAGTTGAGGAAGTAGCGCAGATTGACATCGAAGCCAGGTTTCCACGCCGAGGTGTGATTGACAGGAGTACCGTCAGGAGTAGCTGCCGTAGTTATCACCTGCTGATGGGTGAGATAGGGGGCTATTTCCGATAGGGGCGCATATTTCTGTTCGGCCCACTTGCGACGCAGCTCGACAGGCAGATCGTATATGTCGGGAGTCACATAGTCAGCCCAGCTCTTATATGCGTCGGGATGACCTGTGCGAGTGTCTGTGCTGTAGATGCGGGTGAACAGCATCGAAGCGTCGGGCATAGTCTTGTAGTGGGGGCGCTCGACTTCCTCGACATATTGGTCAGGCTGACCTTCGCGAGTCTTGACCACCTTGGTATAGGTTTTGGTCGGCTTGTTGTATGCCCGGCCTTCGCCGTCGCGGAGATAACCGTCAATGATACGTGTCATTGGGAAGCCCTGTTCGTCCACTTCGACGAAATATGAACCGTTGTGCTCCTGATATGCGAGCTCTTCGGTGAACACTGGGC
>CAMWNL010000292.1 GCA_947175585.1 uncultured Bacteroidales bacterium
CTGTCACCCTTGCGCGCAGATCCGCCCGAGCAGGCTGCGGCAAGGATGACAATCAGAGCGCATAGAGCGCGAGATGCCAACGGCATTTTGTTCATGTCTTAATCGTTTGATTTACTTTTTCAACTGGCTTTCCCTTACAGATTTCAAAACCTTTTTATCAATTTTGACGGGATAGCGCTTGCGTAGTTGCTTGAGCCACTGTTGTTCAAGCTGAGCCTGATAGTCGGTAGCCGCTGCTCCGCGGACATCAGCCGCTTCTTCGGGAGCGTCAATCACACGTCCCTTATAAGCCGCATAAGATGACCAACGGGGATTCTTGGCTTCGGGCTTATCTCCACCGAAAGCAAGGTAGTCGGTTATAGGGTTTTCACCCTTGGCTGCAATCACACGTTCGATCTTAATGTTCTTCCCGAATTGCTTGCGGACATCTGCTACAAATGCTTCGGGATCATTGGCTGAAACAGTATCGGCATATTTTACAGCTTCATTAAGTATCGAGTCATTAGCCGCAAAAATCACATAACCTTTAAAGCGAGGAGCATCCCATGTGTAACGCGAAGCATTGTCATGGAAGAACTTTTCAAGACCATCGCGGTCTTTAGTCGCGCGGTCCCACACATTATTATTAGATATTTCAAAAAGCAGTATGCCGTCACGGTACTCATTGATAAGATTACGGTAGTCGACATTATCAGCCTCAAGCTGACTGATAGCTTTTTCGGTAAGAAGATTGTCAACAAGCGTCTGCACACTCTGATCGATAGCAGCAGCAAGTGACGCGCCGTTGGCAAAAGACATTGATGATATAGGAGCGAAAGCGTCGGCTACAGTTATTTCTTTTTCGCCCACGCGAGCAAGCGGCATATTATCTACAGCAACAGCCGCAAGTGTAGCACTGTCAGCAGGGATATAAGACAAGCGATGGTTCAAAGCCATAGAATTAGCTTTAAGCATCGTCACATTATACTTACTTTCAAGATTTTTGAGATACGCCTTACGAGGTTCATCAGCACGCCCGTCACGTGACATTGAAGCCATAAGCTTTTCACGTGCCTGATCAAAAGGTTCTACGCCGCGATGATCATAACGCTTGATAATATGGTAGCCGAATGAAGTTGCAAACGGATGTGAAATCTCACCGTCGGCAAGAGCAAACGCAACGCTGTCAAATTCAGCGACCATTACGCCTCCTCCAAACCATCCGAGATCACCGCCATTACGCGCAGAACCCGGATCTTGAGACTCCGCGCGCGCAACTTCTGCAAAATCAGCACCGGCAGTCAGAACATTGTAGATCGAATCTATCGAATGTTTCTGAGCAGCAACCTGATTTTCCGGAAGATCACGAGTCATCTTCAATATATGAGCGGCATGGACCTCGCCGCGAGCCGGACGCTCGCCGTTTACCTTAACAATGTGGAGTCCGAAACCAGAGTCAATTACCGGAGAAATGCTACCGACCGGTGTATCGTAAGATGCTTTTTCAAACGCCCACGGGAAACGACCGGCAGGAAGCCAGCCCATAAGTCCTCCTTTTTGGGCTGTCGGGGTATCGACCGAATATTTTGCAGCCGCATCTTCAAAACTGATTTCCCCTGCAACAATTGCCGCACGAATGGAGTCCATACGCGCCTGTGCTCTTGCGTCAACACCAAGCGAACGATTTACAGGAATCATGATGTGACTGACATTAACATCTTTCTTCATGTGGCTATAGGCCTCGTCAAGAAGAGCGTCTTCAACTTTTTTATCACGAAGATATGGAGCGGCCAGCTCGTTACGGAATTTTGTATATTCAGAGATGAAGGCTGCGGTTGTATCTATGCCTGCGGCCTCCGCATCAGCAACTTTCAACTTATAGTCGACAAACATATTGACATAATCATCTACTGACTGAGGTTGCAGCTGCTGAGAGTTATTCTTATTATAGAGGTAGAGAAATTCGCTAACTTTCACGTCGCGTCCATTCACTTTCATGAGCACCTTGTCATCGGCATTATTATCTGCCGCGAAAGCTCCGGCTGCAAACGAAATCGCGGCCATCGACAAAATTAGTTTTTTCATTGTTGTCACTAACTGTTTAATATTTACGGTTTATGATAATCGAGTAACTAAAGAATAAAACGAAAGACTGCCGTGATTATTATATCAACAGCAGTCTTTCGTGAAAAAAATTCAGTAAAAATATTATCAGCGTTGTGAAGCGCTGTAGTTAGGAGCTTCGCTTGTAATAGAGACGTCGTGGGGATGACTTTCCGCTACACCGGCATTAGTGATACGTGTGAATTTAGCGGTGTGGAGAGTTTCGATATCAGGAGCACCACAATATCCCATACCGGCACGCAGACCGCCGAGCATCTGATAGACAGTCTCATAGAGAGTGCCTTTATAGGGAACTCGCGCAGCAATGCCTTCGGGCACAAGTTTCTTCGTATCGGTTTCACCGGCCTGGAAATAACGGTCTTTAGAGCCTTTCTCCATAGCTTCGAGCGAACCCATACCGCGATATGATTTATATTTACGGCCATTGAAGATGATAGTATCACCGGGAGACTCCTCAACGCCTGCAAGAAGACCGCCGAGCATTACTGAGTAAGCACCTGCGGCCAATGCCTTGACGATATCACCGCTATAACGGATGCCACCATCAGCAATAAGAGGCACATCTGTGTCGGCAAGAGCCTTAGCAACATCATAGACTGCTGTTAACTGGGGTACACCTACACCGGCGATGACACGGGTTGTGCAGATAGAACCCGGACCGATGCCTACTTTCACACCGTCAGCTCCGTTTTCAACGAGATAACGAGCAGCTTCACCGGTAGCGATATTACCTACTACGACATCAATTTCCGGATATTTCTCCTTAACCGCACGAAGCACACCAACCACACCTTGACTGTGACCGTGAGCCGTGTCGATAACAATTGCATCTACACCTGCGGCGACAAGAGCATCGACGCGTTCCATAGAGTCAGCCGTAACGCCAACACCTGCAGCTACGCGAAGACGTCCGAGAGCATCTTTACACGCATTGGGTTTGTCTTTTGCCTTTGTAATGTCTTTATATGTCACGAGACCGATAAGACGACCGTCACCATCAACGACCGGAAGTTTTTCGATTTTGTGATTCTGAAGTATTTCAGCAGCCTCTTCGAGATTGGTTGACTGAGTCGTGGTTACAAGGTTTTCAGAAGTCATGACTTCGTCAATCTTGCGGTTGAGGTCACGCTCGAATCGAAGGTCACGGTTAGTAACGATACCGACAAGCATACGATCTTCATCTACGACGGGAATACCACCGATATGGAATTCCTCCATCATTGCAAGAGCATCGCGCACGGTAGAGCCACGGCGAATAGTAACAGGATCATAAATCATTCCGTTTTCGGCACGCTTTACAGCATGAACCTGACGAGCCTGCTCGGCGATAGTCATATTTTTATGAATCACACCTATACCGCCTTCGCGAGCAATAGCAATAGCAAGCTGTGCCTCGGTGACTGTGTCCATG
>CAMWNL010000293.1 GCA_947175585.1 uncultured Bacteroidales bacterium
CACCAATACTCAATACAATCAATCCAAAATTTTATTTTACAGTTTCAGTATTATTCTCCGTATTAATGATTAACTTTGTGCGTAAATCTTTTTATCAAGTCAGCTACTTACGATCCGTTTATGGAAAACTTCAAGGTGGAAAATTTTGGTCCGATACGTCATGCCAATGTTGATTTCGGAGATTTAACGATTCTTTTAGGGCCGCAAGCATCCGGAAAGAGTCTTTTTCTTGAGCTTTTTAAACTCGTAAAAGACAAAAATCACATTGTTTCCACTTTGAAAAGTTATAACTATATACTTGAAGATTCTAATTCATCCTCTCTGCTCGAATACTACTTCGGAGAAGGTCTTTCATCATTGATGAGCAAAAAAACCTTGGTTAAGTCTGACGACATTAATTGTGTGAACTTAATAACAACAGGCATCACAAACGAATGTGCCGACCGGTCTGAGTCCGTTTTCTATGTCCCTGCTCAAAGGATATTAAGCATCACTGACGGACGTCCGAAAAACTTTATGGAGTTTGACTTCTCCACCCCTTATCCATTACGACATTTCAGTGAAACTTTAAGAGTTTTTCTACAAAGCGGCTTAGGTAATCCCGAGGTAATATTTCCAATAAAGACAAGGATAAAAAACGAAATCAGCGAATCTATCAACAATTCCATTTTTCATAACGGTGAAATCATAATGGATCAGTCGGGAGGCCAACGAAAGATGAAAATGCTAATTGACGGAGTGAAATTACCTTTTATGACATGGAGCGCAGGTCAGAAGGAATTTATGCCCCTGTTACTTGCAATATATCGTCTGACTGCTTCCCATACACACTTATCGACCAATAAATATGAGTGGGTAATTATTGAAGAACCTGAAATGGGACTTCATCCACGAGCCATTGAATCCGTAATAATCGAGATTATCAATCTTATGCAATCGGGATATCATGTAATAATATCCACACATTCTTCAATCTTTCTCGATTTCGCGTGGGCTATTCGAGAACTCTCTTACCTCAACAAGCCAATACTTGAAGATGCACTATGCAAACTCTTTAACCTCAATCCGGATTCAAAAATTAAAAATGTTTTCGATGGAATTTCACGGAAAAAGATCAATACCTACTACTTTAATCCCACTCCTGAGGGCGTAACGGCTATTGATATCTCATCATTAGATGTTATGAGCGACAACCCGATTATTTCGGAATGGGGCGGTATTTCAACTTTCGCAAGTCGAGCATCAGAAATTGTAAGCGAATATGGCCGTGAATAGTACATCGTTCAAAGAAGCCATTACTAAATGCAAAGAAATTGCTGATGCTTTTCAACCCGGGCTTAAAGCATTAGGAGCAGAATCCGGCTACATAAAGGCCAACAATCCAAAATTGATTGACGGCAGTGTAAATATTGACAAATGCCTAAAATCCCAATATCCTCACGCCTCGCGCTGGGATTATGCGATTGGATATAACTTAAATGCATATTTCGTGGAAATACATCCGGCTGATACATCAAATGTGGATGAAATGATTAGACAAGTCTAGTGGCTGAGAAAATGGTTGTCCGAGTCTGCCACCGACCTGCAATTACTTCATAAATGTAAAGTCTTTCATTGGATTCCAACCGGCAGAGTCAGAATATTAAAAGGTTCAACTCACTATAAGAAAATAGCAAAGAACAACCTTGTTATAACCGACAAAATAATGGTTTTGAAGTAGCGACATCTCAAATATCCAACAAACCTAAAGTTCACCAAGTAACTGAAAACAGCCAATTTTTTTTACAGTTTCTTTGCCTTTAAGCTATTATTCTCGCTATTAATGATTAACTTTGCTTAGTCATATAATATCCGACACAATGAACGAGGAAGCTCTTAGCCAATTATATCTCAAAGAGACTGCATTTCAAAAGCTTATGCAGCGACGCATCTTCAATGTGCTGCTTATAGCCTCACCCTACGACGCATTCATGATGGAAGAGGACGGACGCGTCGAGGAGCAACTTTATTTCGAATATGTTTCGCTAAATCTTAGCTCGCCTCCGCGTGTGACGCGTGTTTCGTCATCAGCTGAAGCTATACAGGCGATGAAATCAGCCCACTTTGACCTCGTCATCACAATGCCGAGCATGGACATTTCAGAGACCTTCTCAGGGGCTGCAGCCATCAAAGCCGTTGACCCCAACATCCCGGTTGTCGTCCTCACGCCATTCTCAAAAGAGGTCTCACGTCGCCTTGAAAACGAAGACTTCACCCACGTTGACTATGTCTTCAGCTGGCTCGGCAACATGGATCTTCTCCTCGCTATCATCAAACTGATTGAAGACAAGATGAATGCCGACGACATCACCGACGTCGGTGTTCAGATGCTTCTGCTTGTCGAGGACTCGGTGCGTTTCTACTCCTCAATCCTGCCGACAGTATACAAGTTCCTGCTCAAGCAGTCGATGGTATTCTCAACCGAAGCACTCAACGAACACGAGCAACGACTCCGCATGCGTGGCCGTCCCAAAGTGATGTTGGCTCGCGATTATGAAGAGGCGGTAGCTCTGTTTGAGAAATATAAAGACAATATGCTCGGCGTCATCAGCGACGTTTCGTTCAAGCGCAACGGCGAAAAAGACTCTCAGGCCGGTCTGCAACTGGCGCGTTACATCCGCAGCCGATCACCCTATATGCCAATCATCATCGAGTCAAGCGATATAGAGAATGCTGACCGCGTCCACGACTTCAACGGCGTCTTCCTCGACAAAAACTCCAAGAAGCTCCCTGTCGACATGGGTGAGGCCATCATGGGTAACTTCGGTTTCGGAGACTTTATCGTGCGCAATCCCGAGACTGGCGAGGAAATCATGAGGCTCAAGGACCTGAAGGATATGCAGAAAAATATCTTTGCCATACCTGACGAAGCCTTGTTCCATCATGCGTCGACCAACGATATTTCCCGATGGTTCTACTCTCGCGCGCTGTTCCCTATAGCTGAGGTCATCAAACAGCATCGCTTCCGCTCGCTTGACGAAGCTCCGGCTGTCAAGCAGCTGTTTTTTGACTTGATAGTGAAATATCGCAAGATGAAAAACCGCGGCGTTGTGGCGGTCTTCCGTAAAGACCGTTTCGACCACTACTCCAACTTCGCCCGTATCGGCGACGGCAGTCTCGGAGGCAAGGGTCGCGGTCTCGCATTTGTCGACTCGATAATCAAGAAAAATCCTATCTGTGACAACTTCTCCGGAGTCACAATCTCGATACCTCGCACAGTTGTGCTCTGCACTGACATCTTCGATGAGTTTATGGCCACCAACGGCCTGTATCCCATGGCTCTAAGCGACGCGTCAGATGATGACATACTCAAGGCTTTTCTTGCCGCCAAACTGCCTTCGCGACTCATCGACGATTTTTATGCTCTTTTCGAAGTCGTCGACCGGCCGTTGGCAATCCGCAGTTCGAGTCTCCTCGAAGACTCTCATTATCAGCCTTTCGCCGGCATTTACTCGACATATATGATACCC
>CAMWNL010000294.1 GCA_947175585.1 uncultured Bacteroidales bacterium
GCTCACTGCTCATTTGTGTGACATATTCCACGAGTTGACTCAGCAGTCTGCCTGAGCGGTTAAAGAAACTGCTGTCCTCGCCACTCTCTATGAGCTCCATAGTGTAATTTCTGATCCAACGTAAAATCTCATTACGCTTTGGTGGGTTGCCGTAGTTGAGATCGTCGAGCATCATACTGATGCCTGAGGCGACAGCGAATTTATCGTTCAATTCGATGCCGTAGTCTCCCTGACGGTCAACCTCGCGAGCAAAAGCGCGGAGGACAGTCTGGAAAAATGAGTCAATAGTGCTGACGTTGAAATGATGATAATCGAACAGCAGACTGCGCAAAGATTTGTCTGCAACCTCGCGGAGCTCTTCGCGAGAGCATCCGAATTCTTTTATGAGTCCTTCTGCATAATTAGAGTCGTCTGAACCATCGGAGTGGTCGGCGGCCAGGATGCCGAGTTCCTTGATTATACGCGATTTCATCTCTTCGGTCGCCTTGTTGGTAAACGTGATGGCCAGAATATAGCGATGACGGGCACTCGATGTGTCGCTTCCGAGATATTTCGGAGAGTTGAGGATATAACTCTGTTGTCCCTGAGGTTTCACGCCAAGTAGCAGTTTGACATATTCGTAAGCAAGAGTATAAGTTTTGCCGGAGCCGGCAGAAGCTTTGTAGATTGTGAGCACGGTTTCAGAAATTTATGATTTCAAAGATACGTTTTTTTACGGATGCTTGCAAATATTCAGACGATATGAGCTGTCAGTATATGACAATCGCCGGCTCACTGAGCCGGCGATTGAAAAGTTATGGATTGAGTTTGTAGTAACAGGTATTACTTCTTGGCGCGACGAGCGTCTGCGAGGTAAGCAACGGGGGCTGCGATGTAGATTGTAGCAAGTGTACCGATGATTACACCGAAGAGCATAGCGAATGTGAAACTGCGGATTGCATCACCACCGAGGATGAAGATGCAGAGGAGTACGAGCAGTGTTGAGCAAGAAGTCATGATTGTACGACCGAGAGTCGAGTTGATTGACTTGTTGATAGTGGTGTAGAAGTCCTGTTTGGGGAAGAGTCCTACGTTTTCACGCACACGGTCGAAGACAACCACAGTATCGTTGATCTGATAACCAATCACAGTCAGGATCGCTGCAATAAAGGTCTGGTCAATTTCCATAGCGAAGGGCAGAACGCCATAGAAAATAGAGTAGAAGCCGATAATGGCGAAAGCTGTGAACGCTACCGCAGCAAGTGCACCGAGAGAGAACGCAACATTACGGAAGCGGAGGAGGATGTAGAAGAACATCGCGATAAGGGCGATAGTGACAGCGATGTAAGCGTCAGTGCGCATATCATCTGCAACCGAAGGTCCTACTTTCTGAGACTGAACGATACCCTGGCTTGCGTCAGTTGTCGAGAATTCACCGGCAGTCATGCCCTGACGGAGGTAGGGTTTGAGTGTCTCGAAGAGTTTGGCGGTGATTTCTTTTTCAGTGTTTTCGTTTTCGTCAGTAATCTTGTAGTTGGTCGAGATACGAACCTGATTAGAGCTTTCGATTGTAATTACTGAAACTGAAGAGCCGGGGAACTGAGGAGCAAGAGCGTCCTGAAGTTCGGTTGTATTGACGGGCTGGTCAAACTTAACTACATAGTTGCGACCACCTGAGAAATCGATACCCTGGTTGAGACCGCGAGCGAAAAGCGAGATTACAACGATGGCTACGAAGATGCCGGCAACAGTGAAGCTGAGCTTGCGGGCGCCGAGGAAGTTGTAGTTAGCGTTGACAAACATCTTGCGAGATGCGGCAGTCTGGAAGGTGATGTCGTTGAACATCTTAGTCTTGCTGAACCAAGCGAAGAAGAGACGGCTGAGGTAAACTGCAGTGAAGAACGAGCAGACAAGACCGATGATGAGAGTTGTGGCGAAGCCCTTGATAGGACCTGTGCCGAAGAGGAGCAGGATGATACCTGTGATAATAGAGGTCAAGTTAGAGTCGAAGATTGCAGAGAATGCATTGCTGTAACCGTCGGCGATAGCAGTGCGGAGATTCTTACCTGCGCGAAGTTCTTCTTTAGAACGCTCGAAAATAAGCACATTCGCGTCGACAGCCATACCGAGTGAAAGCACGATACCGGCGATACCTGAAAGGGTGAGGACGGCCTGGAATGAAGCAAGGATGCCGAGAGTGAAGAAGAGGTTGAAGATAAGACAGATATTTGCAACAAGGCCGGGAATCCAACCATAGAAGACAATCATGAAGATCATGAGGAGCACGAGAGCAACCATGAACGAGATGAAGCCTGACTGGATAGCCTGGGCGCCGAGTGACGGACCGATAACCATATCGCTGATGATGTGGACTTTGGCGTCCATCTTACCAGATTTGAGGACATTGGAAAGGTCTTTTGCTTCTTCGATAGTGAAGTCGCCGGTTATTGAAGACTGACCGCCTTCGATAGCGCTGTTGACGTTGGGAGCCGAATAAACCTGATCGTCGAGGACGATAGCAACCTGACGGTTGATGTTGGCTGCGGTGATACGAGCCCAGGCGCGAGCACCTTCGGGATTCATTCGCATCGATACTTCGTTACCGCGGAGATTATCGTAGTTTGACGAAGCGTCTGTAACGGCTTTACCATCGAGCGCAGGTTTGCCACCTGATGTGCGGAGCGCATAGAGGGGGAAGCCGAAGTTGTATTCCTGTTTAGTAGCCGGGTCAACGCGAACTACCGGTTTCACACCCCAACGGAGACGGAGGTCAGAGGGAAGAACGCTCTTTGCAGCAGGAGAAGCGAGGAGCGCATCGATCTGAGCCATTGCGCGAGCATCGGGAGCGTAACCTACTGTAGCACCTGCGCCCTGAGAAGAGAGAAGCTGAGCGAGAGGAGCTGCATTATATAATGAGTCAGCGTTGAGACGTGAGTAGGCGGCAGAGAGTGCGTTGGCAATCTGGTCAACGGTATAAGTTTCGTAGAATTCGAGATTGGCAGAGCGCTGGAGAAGTTCGCGCACACGTTCGTGATCCTTTACGCCCGGAAGTTCGAGAAGGATCTGACCGTCTTTACCCTGAAGCACCTGAATATTGGGAGAAACCACACCAAACTGGTCGATACGGCTGCGGAGCACGTTGGTCGCAGAGTTGTCGACGCGGTCTTTAACCTCAGATTTGAGTTTTGTGCGAACCTGGTCATCGCTTGCTCCGGGATTAACAAGCCCCTGGAAGATGACAGAGAAGTCAGCCTGAGGTTTGCGGTTGCGGTATTCGGTGACGAATGTGCCGACATAATCATCTGTAGTGTGCTGTGCAACGAGAGCGTTAGCGGCAGCAATTGCAGATTCGAATACGGAGTCGGTATCGCCGCTCTTCATAGAGCGGAGCATGTCAGGCATGTCGACCTGAAGAATAACGTTCATACCGCCCTTGAGGTCGAGACCGAGGCCCACGCCCAATTTGCGTACGTCTTTAAGAGTGTAACAGAGATAGACTTTATGCTCGCCCCGCGAGACCATG
>CAMWNL010000295.1 GCA_947175585.1 uncultured Bacteroidales bacterium
ACATTGGATGTGGCGGAAGAAAGGCTGTCCCGGCTTTCCCCACCATGCATAGACACCGCCGGCAGTAACGCTGAGATTGGGACCAAAGCCAACTTCCAGTCCCAACTGTGGGACTCCGCACGCGTCATATAATAGATTTGAACGAATGCCCATGCAGATGTCTTCGGGAAGGGAAATCCGCAATCGCGAGAAGTCTGCTCCGGCTGCCGGAAGGTGAGAGGCCGATGTCAGAATGAGCAGTGCCGCCAACATTCTGACCTGACATTTGAGTATGTAATAAAAAGGTTTCACAGTCGAAATGCGATAATCTTGTTTATTCGTTAGAAACTATTGATTGGTTAAATTGACCGCAAAATTACAGGCCGAAAAGAGGGCCTGCAATTTTTTAAAGTCACAAAGCATCCCCTGAGCGTCACAAAATGTCACAACAGCCAAATTATTGCCGATGTGGGGGTTATAGGGGCTCAGATGTCACGGGAATGTTGTAATTTTGCAGCATGAAACATCTCGTAACTATTACAGCGATTTTAATACTGACGGTGTTTTTTTATGGTTGCCGTCACAGTGTGGAGCGGCTTGAACCCTATGGATGGACGTGTATCAGTCCAGAATTTGACTCTCTGACCGTGTTGGCCGAGGGTTGTCTGTTTGCCAACGTTCAGTCTGACTCTGTAGCCAATCTTGCGACAAAGATGGCCATGATTGCGGATGAATCTGACAACAACGCCAATGAACTTAAGGCTCGCACGCTATACTGGAAAGCTTATAGCCACTACTTAAACTGGAAACCCGAAATAGCCTCGCAACTGCTGGATCAAGCAGACGGTCTAACGACTGACCTTTATACCCGTGAGCGCATAGATGGTTTAAAAATGGTGTATGGAAATTATAAGACTTATGAGACATTTAAGACCCTCCTTCATCAACTCGGTTATTTCGCATCAATCGGTGATAAGCCTCAGGAAGGCAATACGGCGATGCTACTGTGCAATAACCTTATGTTCACAGAGGCTCCCGATCTGGCGCTCGCTTATCTTAACAAGGCTGACTCTCTGTTTAACGAAGCCGGAACAGAGTCGAGATTATTCAATTTAAGAATCAACAAGACGACTTTGTTATGTATGCTTGACAAGAGTGACGAAGCAGCCGAAGCATTTGAAAAGCTTTTCGTTGACACGGCTATAACTGAGAACCAGAATTTGTATGAACTTTTACTTCGCAATCATTATTACTTTTTCGGAGACAGTGCCTCATTGTTTAAAGGTTATGAGGTCAACAAGAGTAATGTGCGAGAAGGAATAGAAGCTCATACATTAGATTTATTATATGAGGCGATAGTCGGGGAGTATTTTCTTGATAAGGGAAGGGTTGACTCTGCTGCCAATTATATCGTACACAGCCCGGAAGTTATCGATGAGTTATATGATGACGATATCAAGGCAAGTATTTCTCAGATCTATGCCCGATATTACGACTCGATCGGTGATGACCGCCGGGCTGTTGAGGCGTTGACAAAATATAATGCACTTAATGACTCTATCAGAGCAATACAGCAACCGGAAAATAAAATCTACACGGAGTATCTCAAAGCGAAGCAACAAATAGAGGTAGAGACTGAACAGGCCAAGAGAGCCATGAGGATGCGTCTTTATGCAGTAGTCGGCGCGGTCGGCCTGCTTCTGGTGGTCGGGACGATTTTGGTGAGCAGATGGCACCGCAATCACAAGGCGAAAGTGCGCGAGTTGTCGCAGATGGCACGGAAACGTGAACGAGAGATGATGGCTATGGCGCTGTCGAGACAGCAGAGTGATAGAATACTCGGCTATGTGGAAGATGAAATCGCACGTCTCAGTCGTGAAGAATCCTTGACGAGTAGGGATATGGCGCAGCTTGACACCAGTCTGAGGCTGCATATGTCGGATCGCGAGGGACTGCAGAGTTTCGAAAAGACGTTTACTAATATCAATCCTGATTTCGAAAGCAGACTGCGCGCAGTTGCACCCGAGCTGTCGGATAATCAGATAAGACTGTGTTCATACATAATGTTAGGACTCAATAATCAGGAAATTGCCTCACTGATGAATGTCAAGGCGAGCAGCCTCAGACAGGCAAGACTAAGGCTCAGACAGAAGTTCGGATTGACAAAAGACGACTCCCTGTCGGAATTTTTAAAACAAATTATCTCTCCCGATTTAAATATCTGATAATTAATATAAAAGCGGCGAACTGTGCAGTTCGCCGCTTTTATAAATGTCAGTCACATGGTCTGACACTATGTAACCTTATTCACCTTTTACGGTTGCGGACGGAGCGTGTGGCAGAAGAGACGGTTTTGGCCTTCTGTTGTTTCGGCTCCTTGACTTTTTTTGCGCTGCTCTTGGTTGAGCGTTTCGTCGAGCGGACAGCCTTTGCCGGGACAGTTGCCGGAGCTGCTGCTACAGCGGTGGAGTCACCTTCAGGTGCATTGCCTGCGGCAAGCGCCTCACGAGCCTCACGAGCGGCGATTACTTCTTCGCGAGAAGGCACCCACAAGCGTTTGTCAAAGTTGTCAAGTGACGCCTGGATGCTGTCCTGAGCGCGACGGCGGTCGTCATCGTCAGGGTAAAGTTGGATCATCGACTTGTTTTTGAGGTTTCGGGTCTTGTAAATCTCGCCGTCATACATGGTGAGGTTAAAGAAGTCGTCGTAGTTGCTTGTCGGCAGGTTGTTGTCGTCGGAAGTGAAAATATCCTGCTGGGCGAGCCAGGGACGGATGTCTGAAAATTTAATCCAGAACATAGGATAGCGGACCGCTTCTCCACCGAAGTCGCCCGAGCGATGGAGCACGGGGCAGATGGCCTCGATATGAGGACGGAGACGATTGCTGCGAGTGTCATACTCCCAACGCTCGATGACATAATATGACAGCACTTCGTTGGCCGGCACATCGCTCTCCTCGATGACGAAACGGGGATTGCGCTCGGTCGAGCCTTTGGCATCGGTGTAAATGATATGGAAGCGGTCGAGCATATCGCGCACTTTAATCTTATACTGGTCAGTGAACACTTCGCGGCCATCAAGATACTCATAGGCTGCGACCTGATTGTTGGCAAGCAGGCGCATGATGATGCGGAACAGGTTTTCCTGACCGTCGACCGGCCCGTCGGGATAATAGAGCGGAGCGTTCCGGTCTTTGTTAAGGTCAAGCTGACGATAGATCACACGCATCCACT
Source organism: uncultured Bacteroidales bacterium (assembly GCA_947175585.1). Taxonomy (GTDB): domain Bacteria; phylum Bacteroidota; class Bacteroidia; order Bacteroidales; family Muribaculaceae; genus CAG-873. The sequence goes on from CAMWNL010000295.1 coordinate 3,213, forward strand.
GGCGGTCGGCGTCAGAGATTGTGCCGTCGCCGTTCTCATAGAACGCCTGCATGCGGTCGGTGACGATCGGGCCTGAGGCAGCATTGTCCTTTTTTGAGCGCTCGTTGGCGTCGCGGCGTCGCACTACGCCCTGCTTGTTGTCGTCAGTCTGGGCTGCAGATGGCATACACACACACAAGAGCATTGCTGCTGCGGCGAGGTATTGGCTGAATGATTTCATATAGCTTATGAGTTGGATTGTCTATTGCTTAAAAAGTTAGTTGACTATGACCTCCATA
>CAMWNL010000296.1 GCA_947175585.1 uncultured Bacteroidales bacterium
GAATTGGAGAGGGCGGCGCGCACTGGGCGATTCTGAGCGCGGTCGAATGTGAAGTTGAGATTGTAGTCGATATTTTCGTCAAGGTCTTCGGGGTCGTGGTTGATTGTAGGAGGAACGATGTCTTCCTGCACTGCCTTGATGCTGAACATTGCTTCAAGAGCACCGGTTGCACCGAGTAGGTGACCGGTCATCGACTTGGTCGATGAGATGTTGAGTTTGTAGGCGTGTTCGCCAAAGACTTCGATGATAGCCTTGACTTCAGAAATGTCGCCGACCGGAGTCGATGTGCCGTGAACATTGATATAGTCGATGTCTTCGGGCTTCATTTCTGCGTCTTCGAGGGCGTTGGTCATCGCGAGGATTGCACCAAGACCTTCGGGATGGGTAGCCGTCAGGTGGTAAGCGTCGGCTGAAAGGCCGCCGCCGGCAACTTCGGCATAGATTTTGGCTCCGCGAGCGAGTGCGTGTTCGAGTTCTTCGAGTACAAGCACTGCGGCACCTTCGCCCATTACAAAGCCGTCGCGCGACTTGCTGAAGGGGCGTGATGCAGTCTCGGGGCTGTCGTTGCGAGTCGACAGGGCGTGCATCGAATTAAATCCGCCCACGCCGGCCGGGAAAATAGCCGCTTCAGCTCCACCTGTGACGATTGCGTCAGCCTTTCCGAGACGGATAAGGTTGAATGCATCGATGATGGCATTGTTAGACGATGCGCAGGCTGACACTGTGCCGAAGTTGGGACCATGATAGCCGTACTCCATCGAGATATGACCCGAGGCGATGTCGGCAATCATTTTCGGGATAAAGAACGGGTTGTATTTAGGACCCATCTCTGCGCCGTTGACGGCGTAGTATCCGGCTTCTTCTTCGAAGGTGTGGAGACCGCCGATACCGGCAGCTACAATCACGCCTACGCGATTTTTGTCGACGGCACCTTCATTTTCAAGACCAGCATCTTCCACGGCCTGACGGGCAGCTACGATTGCATACTGTGCGTAGAGGTCGAGCTGACGCTGCTTTTTGCGGTCGAAGTGAGCGTTAGGATCGAAATCCTTCACTTCGCATGCAAATTGAGTCTTGAATTTAGATGCGTCAAAGTGGGTAATAGGACCGGCACCGCTCACACCGTTCTTGGCATTGTCCCATGTTGTGGCGACATCATTGCCGAGAGGCGAAAGGGCTCCGAGACCGGTTACGACAACTCTTTTTAATTCCATTTAGTTAAAAGTGGGGTTGCTAAAGCAAGTTTTTGTTTTTGATTATCTGGAGATAATCGCTTATTTCTTAGCTTCTTCGATGAAAGCGATAGCGTCACCGACAGTAGCGATCTTTTCAGCCTGGTCGTCGGGGATCTGGATGCCGAATTCTTTTTCGAATTCCATGATGAGCTCAACAGTGTCGAGTGAGTCTGCGCCGAGGTCGGTTGTGAAAGACGCTGCGGGAGTGATTTTGTCTTCTTCTACGCTGAGCTTGTCAACGATGATAGCTTTTACGCGATCTGCAATTTCTGACATAATAATTAAGGTTTTTTAATGATTAAAATTCAATTTCGCGGTGCAAAGTAAAGCATTTTTCTCGGAATACGGAAATTTTTAGCCAATTATTTTGCCTAAAGCGTGTTAAAGGGGCTGTCGGCTCATGGGAAAAAGAGCCGGACCGGAACTCGTCAGACTGAGCGGTAGGGGTAGGTGATATCCCATAAGTAAAGGGCATGACCCGGCATAGAGGTACCGGCCGCACATCGGTCCTTGCGTTCGATTATATCTATAATATCGCCGGGGGCGAGTTTGCCGCGGCCTACATCGACAAGAGTGCCGACAACTGCGCGCACCATGTTGCGCAGGAATCGGTCAGCAGTGATGACGAAGCGCCAGTTGTCATCGTCGATGCGTTGCCATCTCGCTTCGCGCAGGTCACAGATATTGGTGTGAGTGTCGGTGTGGAGTTTGGAGAAGGATGTGAAATCTCGGCGTCCGAGCATCATGGCCGCGGCCTCGTTCATTGCTTCGAAATCGAGCAGCGGCGACGCCTGCCACGACAGAGCGTGAGCGAAGGGCGACTTACGCGTGTGTGCGTAATAATGATATGTACGGGAGATGGCGTCGAATCGAGCGTGGGCGTCTGGAGCTACAGGCCGGAAACCATAGATAGCTATGTCGCGGCCGACCATAGAGTTGAGCGCTGTCGTCAGGCGAGGCGTCGCCTCGGGGGCGAGTTCAAGATCAAGATGGGCGATCATCATGCGCGCATTGACTCCGGCATCGGTGCGGCCGGCTCCGACAATCGGCACAGGCCGGCGCATAAATCGAGCCAGCGCGTCTTCGATTGTCGACTGCACGCTGACGGCGTTAGGCTGTGATTGCCAGCCGTGGAACGGAGCGCCGCGGTAGGCGAGGTGCATGAAATAGCGTTGCACGGCGGTCGGGTGATTGTCAGTCTTTTTCAAGATATGTGTAGCCGTAGAGTCCTGAGCGGTAGGTGCTGAGGAAATCGCGTCCTTCGTCGGGTGAGATTTTTCCGGCTTTCATTGATGCCGTGACCCAGGTCTCTACATTGCGAGCGAGTTTCTTGGGGTTGTACTGCACGTAGTCAAGCACTTCTGCCACGGTCTCGCCGTCGATCACCTGATCTATCTCGTAATGGTCACGGTAGACGTTGATATGCACGGCGTTGGTATCGCCGAAGAGATTGTGCATGTCACCGAGGATTTCCTGATAAGCTCCTACGAGAAATACTCCGATATAGTATGACTCGCCTTGGCGAAGCGGATGCACGGGCAGAGCCGGAGAGAGTCCGCCGGCTGTGATAAAATTATTGATTTTGCCGTCTGAGTCACAGGTCATGTCCTGGATTGTGCAAGTGCGCGTCGGTTTCTCGTCGAGCCGTGAGATGGGGATTATAGGGAAAACCTGGTCTATCGCCCACGAATCAGGCAGCGACTGGAAGAGCGAGAAGTTGCAGAAATATTTGTCGGGGAGCATGCGCGCTATCTTTCGCAGTTCTTCGGGTGCGTGTTTCATCGAAGATGCAATCTCACCGACCTCACGGGCTATCGACCAGAAGAGTTTTTCGATCTGGGCGCGGGTCTTGAGGTCAAGCATGCCGAGGCTGAAGAGGTCAAGAGCCTCCTCGCGTATCTGCAGAGCGTCGTGCCAACTTTCGAATATACGCGACTGGTCGAGCCGATCCCAGATGTCATAAAGCTCCTTAGCAAGTTCATGAGCGTTCTCTTCGAGCTCCTCGCTGTCTTTCCACTCGGGCAGATGGGTTGTTTCAAGAGCCTCGAATACAAGCACTGAGTGATGAGCCGACAATGATCGGCCGCTCTCGGTGATGATATTCGGCTGAGGTAATTCGTTTTTGACGCACACGTCGACCAGAGCTGAGATGGCATCGTTGGCATACTCCTGAATTGAGTAATTCATAGAGCTTTCGCTGGCACTGTTTCTTGTGCCGTCATAGTCAACGCCGAGACCACCGCCGATG
>CAMWNL010000297.1 GCA_947175585.1 uncultured Bacteroidales bacterium
ACGCGTACTCTAACCGGGCTGAGCTACACCCCGCTGGGCCTTAAAAGCACTGCAAAGTTACGAGGTTTTTTTGAAACCACCAAATATTTTTGCAACTTTTTTTAAAAAAAATTTTTAAAACGCTGATTTACAGGGAGAAAAATTTTTATGCCAAAAAATCTCCACAAACTATTGCATTATTCGCGGAAAATGCGTAAATTTGCAGTCCTCATTAGAGTATGGGGTTGACCGGTTTTGACAGCGTGTAGAAGTGGTCAGCAAGCATGCAGAGCAATGATGCCTAAGCTCTTAAATCTCTGACATCAAAATTTCAAATGGCGAAAACAACTACGCTCTCGCTGCTTGATTGAAGTATAGTAGATCAGCTTTATCCACGTAACAGTTACGCGGACGAGACATCGCCCGAGAGTCCTGGACCCGAGACTCCTCGATAAGGCGGTGCAGCTAAATCGGGTATAGGGAAAGCCGAGCTTCGAGGTTTGCCCGAAATTTTAGAAGCTAAGGCCATGGTTGGAGGTTCCGTTCCTGCCACGGCTCGAAAACCAACTCGGGAATAAGCATGTAGAAAACTCATCAATTCCACGTTTGGACGGGGGTTCAAATCCCCCCAACTCCACTTGGCGGGTCGGACAAGTTCCGGACCACGCAAGACAAAATTAAGACAAACCGCAGACTATCAATTAGTTCTGCGGTTTTTTCGTGCCTAAAAATGTCGACTCAGGACCGACATCGGACAGAAAAAAGACCGCGACGGACGGCCTTTCGTTACCAACTCGTTACACAAAATCCAGTCCTACAAAAAATGTAACGAATTGTAACGAACAGCACTCTACAAACTTGATACATAATGAGTTGTAAAGACAAAACTCGGACAAAACATGGACATAAATCGGTCCATTTTGATCCCTATAAATATTGAGTTGGGCTGACCTTTAATTACTATTTTTGTTCGATATGTCACTAACGTTATCCACCCATTTTCTCTGATATTTTCTCAGCTGTTCGACAGGTGTCCGACATTCGTCCGCTTATTGCCGACATCTGTCCAATCAAACTAAATGTTAAACTCGTTATCCTATCAACCGACGGGAAATCGCGGTTAACGATAACACTAAATCCAGAGAAAATGAAGAAGAACACTTTCAAAGTTCTGTTCTATCTCCGCGGTAATCACGTCAACAAAGATGGCACATCCGCTATCATGATCCGCATAACCATTGACGGAGAGATGGAACAAATCAATTCAAAGCTTACCATTGATCCAAAACTTTGGGACAGCAAAATAGGAAGAGGTATTGGACGTACCCAAAAAGTTCAACAACTCAACAATCGACTTGAAGATATTCAGGTCATTTTGAAAGACCATTACTACGACATCCAACGTCGTCATGGCTACGTGACAGCCGAAATGGTACGCAATGCCTACATGGGTATAACCCAACGTGAGGAATCGCTCCTCAAACTCTATGAGCAGCATCTTGAAGATACCAAGAAGCTCGTCGGTTTGAGCAAAGCAGACCCTACCTATAAGAAGTACGAGCGAATGTACCGTAGAGTCGTTGAGTTCATGAAGAAAAAGTATAATATCACGGATATTCCCCTGCGTGAGATTAAACTCCCCTTCATCACCGACCTTGAATTCTTCCTCCGCACCGAATATAAGTATTCTCAGAATACCACCTACAAGTGCATGAAGTTTTTCAAACAAGTAATCAACAAGGCTATTCGCGCCGGTCTTATTGGTGTGGATCCCTTCAATGGATATAAAATATCCGTTGAGCGAGTCGACCGAGGCTTTCTATCCGAGGAAGACCTGACCAAGATGATGTCAAAGACCTTCGGGTCAAAGCGCCTTGAACAAGTTAGAGACGTGTTCATCTTTGCCTGTTTCACAGGATTGGCATATATTGACCTCCGAAACCTGCGAGTTGACAATATCCAAAAGATGTTTGACGGCAGATTGTGGATAGTCACCCACCGTCAGAAAACAAACACTAAGGTAACCGTCCCCTTACTACCTCCAGCTATCAAGATACTAAAGAAGTATGAGGGCCTGTTCATGGACGGCCAGTTGCTTCCTATCATTACCAATCAGAAGCTCAATTGCTATCTGAAGGAGATAGCCGAAATCTGTGGTATCGAGAAGAATCTCACATTCCATCTCGCCCGCCATACCTTTGCCACAACAATGACCCTCGGTAAAGGTGTCCCCATTGAGTCAGTTTCAAAGATGCTCGGACATACAAATATCCAAACGACTCAGATCTACGCCCGTATCACCAATACTAAGATAAGTAAAGATATGGATGAACTCTCCCGCAATTTGGGAGCGCTCGACTTTTAATTAGACATTCCATCCGCACAAGTGAGTGCCGTTCGGGAATGACTCGGACGGCACTTGCTATATCCCGACATGTGTTAAGATAAATTTTGATATGTTAAAATCATCTTAAATTTCCGAGTTCCTCGTGTTACGTAATATTACATGTATCAGTCTGGGGGAGCAGAACGGTGCTAACTTGCGGTCAAATTAAACAACCCACTAAATCCCGTAAGTATGGAACTTAATATTGAACAGATCCTTAATGATGTTTCCGAGATGCGCGAAGGTATGGTCCGCATCATGGAATACATCTCTAAGAAGGAGCAACCCCAACAGGTTAAGGAGAAAACCTACCCCTTACCTCAGAACCCCAAAGTTACAAAGGATGAGGCGGCCTCAATACTCCTTGTGTCTCCCCGTCATCTTCAGCGTATCCGTAAAAAGATTGGACTGAAATGGAGAAAAGAAGGAAGAGATACGATGTACTTCCTCGACTCAATAGTCAATGCAATAAGAAACAACCAACTCTCATGGAGTCCGATAGCCTATGACAAAATCATAAACCGAATCTCAAAACTCCCCATAATGCCCCGCTTATGAAAGATGTAGATAAAAGAATCGTTTTTGGCGAGATGCGCAGATTGATGGATGAGATGCGCGACCAAATTAAAATCGAAATCCGCGATCAGGTTAAAGCTGCGAGTCGAGATTTATATGAGGTACTCACAGGCTTAGGAGTCATTGAGCCGGAAGAAACTCTATGGACGAAATCGGATATAATAAGCCGATACAATGTAAGTCTCAGCACCATCAACAATATGATGGCAGCAGGAACACTACCTTACTCAAAGACCGGTGGTTCACAACAAGCGAGAGTCCGTTTTCGACCAGTAGATGTAAGAATCGCTTTCCAAGAGTAATAAACAAGACACTACACACATACACATATAATTAACGCGCTATTGTGGCGCAAGTTTCCAACCCACTTAATCCACTTTTTATGGCACAAGAACAAAAGAAAGAACAGGAAGAAGTGCTTATCGCCCGTAACAACGAGACCGGGAAGGTAGGCGCAGTGACCGGACTCAATAAGGACGGTTCACCAAAGATGGCTGATGTAAAATCAGCATCACTCGCTGACCTCGTGAGATTCTCCAAA
>CAMWNL010000298.1 GCA_947175585.1 uncultured Bacteroidales bacterium
ATTTTATATAGAATATACTCTCTCTTGATGGCCGAAGCCAAATCGACTTTATGACGATTTAATCATAAAAATCATGCGAATGTAACAAAAAATAAGATTACAAAAAAATATCACCCCGAATTTTTTATTTTTGTTAGCATTTACCGAATCGAAACCAAATTTCAACCCATTTGTGACACTACGGCATAAAGTATAATTAGTTCCGGATATCAGATTTGACACATTAATATATTATGAGACATAATTACGGATTAGGCATAACTTTTATGAAGCAATCGTATCAGCGAGCGGCGAACCGCCTGCACAGTATGGCGAATGACAATTTTATGGGGTGGAAATCTTCGTTTTAATGATATTATGATTAATTTTGCAAATCGAATTTTAACGAAGTCATTATTTAAGATTATGAACGAACTTGCACCGAAATACAATCCGGCCGACGTTGAGGACAAGTGGTATGCTTACTGGATGGAACATAAGCTGTTCCGCTCGGTTCCTGATAAGCGCGAACCATACACTATCGTGATACCACCGCCAAACGTCACCGGTGTGCTCCACATGGGCCACATGCTCAACAATACAATTCAGGATATCCTCGTGCGTCGCGCCCGTATGGAAGGCAAGAATGCTCTCTGGGTACCCGGCACTGACCACGCGTCTATCTCAACAGAGACCAAAGTCATCGCCAAACTGGCCTCGGAGGGCATCAAGAAGACTGACCTCACCCGCGAGCAGTTTCTCGAATACGCTTGGGAGTGGACCCGCAAACACGGCGGCATCATCCTCTCACAGTTACGCAAACTCGGCGCGTCATGTGATTGGGAACGCACTGCGTTCACTATGGACGAGAAGCGCAGCCTGAGTGTGACAAAAGTATTCTGTGACCTCTTCGACAAAGGTCTTATCTATCGCGGACTGCGCATGGTCAACTGGGATCCTCAGAACCGTACCGCCATCAGCGACGACGAAGTGTTCTTCGTGGAGGAGAAAACCAAACTCTATTATCTCCGCTACTATCTCGCCGACGATGATATGACCGGTGAGACCGGCGCGGAAGAGGAGGTTGTGCATCGCGATACTGACGGCCGCCGTTATGCAGTGGTCGCAACCACCCGTCCAGAAACAATCATGGGTGACACAGCGATGTGTATTAACCCAAAAGACCCGAAGAACGCCTGGCTCAAAGGCAAGAAAGTCATCGTGCCGCTGGTAGGTCGCGTGGTGCCTGTCATCGAAGACCGCTATGTTGAGATTGACTTCGGCACCGGCTGTCTGAAAGTCACTCCGGCTCACGACAAGAATGACTACATGCTCGGAAAGAACCACAATCTCGAATCAATCGATATCTTCAACGAAGATGGCACTGTCAGCGAAGTAGCCGGAATGTATGTCGGCATGGACCGCTTCGACGTGCGCAAGAAAATTGCTGATGACCTTGTAGCCGCCGGTCTCATGGAAAAAATCGAGGACTATGACAATAAGATCGGCCTCTCGGAACGCACCAAGGTGCCTATCGAGCCGCGCCTGTCTATGCAATGGTTTATCGACATGAAACATTTCGCATCCATCGCCCTATCTCCGGTAATGGATGACATCATCAAATTTGTTCCTGAAAAATACAAGACCACATATCGCATCTGGCTTGAAAACATTCAGGACTGGTGTATCAGCCGTCAGCTGTGGTGGGGTCACCGCATACCGGCCTATTATTATAATGATAAGAATGGCGACCGCCAGATAGTCGTAGCCGAGACTCTCGAAGACGCTGTCAAGAAGGCTCGCGCCGCTTCGGGCATCGATGGCTTGCAGCCGTCAGATCTCGAACAGGATCCTGACGCACTCGACACATGGTTCTCCAGCTGGCTCTGGCCTATCACCCTCTTCAACGGTATCCTTGAGCCGGGCAACGAAGAAATCAACTACTACTACCCCACCGCCACACTCGTCACCGGCCCTGACATCATCTTCTTCTGGGTTGCGCGTATGATTATGGCCGGTTATGAATACGTAGGCAAGCAACCGTTTGATAACGTTTACTTTACCGGTATCGTCCGTGACTCGATCGGACGCAAGATGTCGAAGTCGCTCGGCAACTCGCCAGACCCTCTCGACCTCATCGCGCAGTATGGCGCCGACGGTGTGCGCATGGGTCTTATGCTCGCCGCTCCTGCCGGCAATGACATCATGTATGACGACAAGCTCTGCGAGCAGGGACGTAATTTCTGCAACAAAATCTGGAATGCCTTCCGTCTGGTCAAAGGATGGGAAGTGAATCACGATATCGCGCAGCCAGAAGTCGCGGCTACCGCAGTCAAGTGGTTCAAGGCCCGTTTGGACGCTACTCTCGCCGAAGTCAACGACCTCTTCTCCAAGTTCCGTATCAGCGAAGCGCTTATGGCCGTCTATCGTCTCTTCTGGGATGAATTCTCGTCATGGTATCTTGAAATGGTCAAGCCGGGGTATCAGCAGCCTATCGACGCCAAGACATATAAAGCTACCATCGAATACTTTGACGCTCTGCTTCGTATGCTCCATCCGTTCATGCCATTTATCACAGAGGAACTCTGGCAGCACATTGCCGAACGCCGAGACGGAGAGTCAATCATGTATGCACCGATGCCTCAGCCCGGTGACATAGACAACGATATTACAGCAGCTATCGAAGTGGCTAAAGAAGTCATCACGGGTGTGCGCGCTGTAAGAGCCCAGAAAAATATCGCACCTAAAGAGACTCTCGAACTGCGCATCATCGGCGATATCGACGCGACCGCCAAACCGGTAGTAGCCAAGCTCGCCAATCTGACTGAAATCATTGCCAACGCAGAGAAAGATGCTGCCGCCGCATCGTTTATGGTCGGAACAACCGAGTTCAATATTCCGCTCGCAATCGACGTTGAGGCAGAAATCGCCCGACTCGAAAAGGAGATCGCATATCTTGAAGGCTTCAAGGCTTCGGTAGAAAAGAAACTCTCCAACGAGCGTTTTGTCAACGGTGCTCCCGAAGCGGTTGTCAACAACGAGCGCAATAAGCTCGCCGACGCTACCTCAAAAATCGCTGCCCTGCAGGCCACACTCGCCGCAATAAAATAATCAGCAGGCAGATATAAGATATCGGGGCGCGTCAGAGATGGCGCGCCCTAATATTTTTGTATGGAAAACGAGTTTTTTGTAATTTTGCCTGAAGAAGAATTTTTTCAATACAAACTATTATATTTATGCAACATCTAATCAAATCGTTAGCTATGGGCGCAAGTGTGCTTATGCTCGCGTCGTGTGCCGGAGGAGGCAGCGGCGAAGATGAAAAAATCATCGACCGTACCGATTTCAAGAGTGCGTCAGGCATTTTTGACATCGATGCTCTCGAAGCTCTCGGCCGTGTGACTGAACCTGTCGCCTCTCCCGACGGCTCTAAAATCCTGTTCGGCATATCGTATGAAAGCGTTGAGGAGAACACATCCAACCGCGACCTGTATGTGAT
>CAMWNL010000299.1 GCA_947175585.1 uncultured Bacteroidales bacterium
GATAGAGGGAGGGAAGTTTATCAGAAAAAAGTTGGAGTTTTTGCAGCGTTATTTTATTTCATTTTTGGACGCACCAGGGTGCGTCCCTACATTAACCGGGGTGCGTCCCTACATTAATTAAAATAACAGGGAGCGTTCCGGTGGTGGAACGCTCCCTGCATTGTCTGTGGGGGTTATCTGCTGATTAGCGGATGATTTCTTTTGAAACCTTGTTACCACGACGAACGAGGTAAATGCCGTTTTCGGGGTTGGCAACTTCTACACCCTGGAGGTTGTAGTAAACGGGAGCAGCAGCTTCGGCTTCGATAGCGTCGATACCGGTAGTGCCAGCGAGTTCGTAGTTGATAACGTAGAGTGAAGGTTCGTTGTTATAGATAGTAACTACGAAAGTAACGTTGTAAGTGCCGGCGTCAACGCTTTCAAGTTTGTAATTGTTGCGGAATGAGAGCTCAACGTCGCCAACCTTACCGGTGAAGTTAGCCTGTTCAGCCGGGGTTGCCTCGTCGAATACAACGTCCTTAACCATAACAACAGAGTTTACGAGGTCAGTAGTAACGTCGGCAGCAGCAACTTCCTTAGCTACGAATGTGCCTTCGGTAACTTCGGGGAGAGTGCCAAAGCTTGTGAGTTCGGGGGTAACGCTATTGTAAAGTTCGTAAGTAGCAGACCAACCGGCAGGGATAACGTCACCGACTTTGAGAGTGTTTTTGCCGTAGAGCTGGATGAAGTCACAGGCAGCGTCGCAAGCGAAAACGTTGTTGTAACGTACATAGCCAACTGTGAGTTCGTAGCCGATAGTAACGTTTGTCTTGGTATCGAGGGCTATAGTTTCCTTAACAGACTTAACGGTGGGATAGCGGAATACTTCGTAAGCGAAAGCTTCGAGACCGGGGAGGTCATAGACCATCTTAGTAGCGCTGAAGCCATTCCAGCCCTGAACTTCAGTGATAAGTTCGGCTTCAGTTTCGGGAGTAGCAACCGCGATTTCGCCTTCGAGAGCGATGCCGCTATTGACAGCGTCAGCAACACCAGAGTTGAAAGCGATAACGTTGAGGGCGTTAACTTCTATGTTCTCTTTGTCAGTGCTAACCAAGAGAGCGCCGGCTGTAGACGAAACAGAGCCTGCGGCGTAAACGTTTTCGAGAGAAAGAGAGTTGCGGAGACGGCCAACGATGGCGGCAGAGTTAGCACCACCTTCGAGCTCGACATTAACGAAGCAGTTTGTGATATTGACGTCGTTGCCGCTTGTGCCGCAGAGAGCGCCGAGATAGCCGGTGCCTTTAACTGTGCCGGTAACGAAAACGTTTTCGATATTAGCTTCAGAACCTGTGCTGTGACCGGCGTAAGCGGCGATAACGCCACAACCCTGAGCAGTCTCAATTTTAGCGTTGATCACACCGAGGTTCTTAACAGTGCCGTTGAGGACACCGAAGACAGAAGTACAATAAGCGTGGAGACCGTCGAGGGCACTGCCGTCAGCAGGAGCGAAGTTCTTGATGAGGTGGTTCTGACCGTCGTAAGTGATCTGAGAGCTGTAAGTACTGTTGTCACCACCTACGAAGCAAACATAGTCAGTCACACCCGCCATGTCGATGTCGGCAGTCTGAGTGAAATAAACCATTTCGCCGGGCTTGGTGAGTTTGTAAGCGTTGCAGAGGTCCTCGGCAGTAGCGATGAGGTAAGGATGTTCCTGAGTACCGTCCTCAACGGCAGCTTCGCCGAGAGTCACAGTGAGAGTGGTAAACTGACCGTTTTTAGATGTAGCTGTGTAAGCGAGAATCCATGAGTTGGCACCTTCAGAAATTTCAATAGTGCTAACTTCGGGGTCGATAGTAACGTTAGAGATATTTTCATCAGCTGTTACAGTGATAGTTCCGCCGGTGTACATGCGGAAGCCGGTAGACCAGAGACGGCAACCTGATGCGTTCTTAGATGTCTCGGCAGACGAAGCGAAAGTGAGGGTAACACCTTCATTAGTAATTGATGTACCTTCTTCGATGTACTCCTGAGCACTGCCTGACAGACGTTCCAGGCCGTAGTCATTGTTGAGGAAGTCAAAAGTGACTTCTTTAGCCATCGCAGAGAAACCAGCGAACAAGGCCAACGAAAGTAAAAATTTTTTCATAAAATTTTTGGTTACGGTTAATAAAAGAGAATTTATTTAGATTTCAAATATCTGATCAGCAGGATTTCAGTCGGGAAGTGGTCAGAGAAGCCGTTGAGGAACGAACCGCCGGCAAATGTGCGCCGTGGATAGCCCTGACGGCTGCCCTCAGTGTCTTTGAGGAAGTCTTTGTTGAGGACGTCGGCACGATAGAAGTGCCAACGGTCTTCGGGTCCGTTGGCGAGTCCGCCCGAGATGATAATCTGGTCGAAAAGGTTCCACTGGCTCTTGTAAGCGAGTGTGCCGATGCCGGCGTCGAGTTTGCGCCAGAAGGGGTTATAGAATTCATGGACACCTACACCCTCGGCGTCGCGCTTGGCTCCAAGGACTTTGGCGCAAGATTTGTCCATCGGGTCGTCGTTGAGGTCGCCCATAATAATGACTCCGATCTCGGGGTCGACACGCCAGAGGGAGTCGGCAATCTGCTTGGAGAGGGCTGCGGCGGCCTCGCGGTTGGGCGATGATTTTTCCTGACCGCCGAGTCGCGAGGGCCAGTGGTTGACGATGACGGCAATGCGCTCGCCGCCGATGGTGCCGACGACACACATCTGGTCGCGTGTGCGGAACGGTATGGCAGTGGCGCGATGGTTGGTGACGTTTTCGAGCTTGAACATCTTCGGGTTGTAGAGGAGGCCAACGTCGACGCCACGCGCGTCGGGAGAGTCGTGGTGAACAACCTGGAGATTCCAGGGTCGGAGTTCGGGCTGAGCTACGAGGTCGTCGAGGACTGAGCGGTTTTCGATCTCGCTGACGCCGATGATAGCGGGTCCGACGGGTGTCGTCGGGGTGGTGAACTGTGAGATGGCGTAGGCGAGATTATGGAGTTTTGATTTGTATTTGCGTGAGTCCCATTGTTTCTGGCCTGTGGGGGTGAACTCGAGGTCACGGTTTTCGGGGTTGTTGGGGATTGTGTCGAAGAGGTTTTCGAGGTTGTAGAAGGCTATGCCGACCATCTGGCGTCGACCTTCAGGATTTTTGGCTATGAGGGCTGTGCTTAATGTGATTAGCGCGAGCGCAAGAGTAAAAAGTCTTTTCATCAACGTTCTTCTTGGAATTAAAGTGTGTAAAGGTAGACATTTTTTATTTTCTGCGCAAAAATTTTTTTGACGGCGCGGTTGAGACATAAAGACATAGTTTTGTGTTGTGAGTGGTGGGTGAAATGAGATAAGACAGAAAGACATAAAGACAAATTTTTGTGTTGCGCGTGGTGGGTGAGATACGATAAGACATAAAGACAGAAAGACATAGTTTTGTGTTGTGAGTGGTGGGTGAAATGAGATAAGACAGAAAGAC
>CAMWNL010000300.1 GCA_947175585.1 uncultured Bacteroidales bacterium
ATGGAACTCGTGGAGCGTTGGGACGCGCAGGAATTTCGATCCGTCAACGTCCAGATCCAATGGATAATCGCCGACTCCCTCCGCCGCCACGGCCACAAACCGCCCTCCCCACAACAACCCGAAGAAAACAGCCCGTTGGAATCAAAAGCACAATGAACGTGCGGTCAATCATAAAATCAAAGATTTATTCCTTTGGATTTTGTCAGAATTTGAGGGATTATTCCTTTGGATTTTATCTCATTTTGGCGATTTATTCCTTTGGATTTTTCTAAAGCATTGATTATCTTTGCAAAGCAAAACAATAAATAGGCTATGTCATATCTTGCAAGAAATATAGATGCCGAACTTCTGAAATGGAAGGAATCTCCTCGTCGTAAACCTCTTATCGTACGTGGAGCCAGACAGGTCGGTAAGTCCTGGGCCATAAGGCATCTGGGAGAAACGTTCAAACATTATCTTGAGATTAATCTTGAGGCGGAAAAGGATCTGTGCAGACTGTTTGAGGAAATCTCGGATGTAAGGGAACTCAGCCAACGCCTTGGGGCTGTACATAATGTCCAGGTAATCCCTGGAGAGACATTATTGTTCATTGATGAGATTCAGATTTGTCCGGCAGCATTGAAAAGCCTGTGGTTTTTCAAAGAGAACTACCCGGAGTTGCATGTCGTGGCGGCAGGGTCGCTCCTTGAGTTCGCACTGAATGAGATGCCTTCTTATGGAGTCGGGCGTGTCAGGTCGGTGTTCATGTATCCAATGTCGTTCAAGGAGTTTCTGACGGCTCAAGGGAAAGAAATGTGGGTGAAAGAAATTTCAACAGCAGATTGGACGCATCCTGTAGAGGAAAGCCTTCATTCACGTCTTGTATCGGAATTCCGATCGTTTTTGATGGTCGGAGGTATGCCTGCCAGTGTTTCTGCATGGGTTGAGACTCAGGATTATTCTGCTTGTCAGGACGAACAGAATGATATACAGCAAAGTTATTATGATGACTTCGCTAAATATGCAAAAACAGTTGATCCTCAGTTACTCCGCAATACTTTGGCGGCGGTTGTGCGTCAGTCGGGTCAAAAGTTTGTCTATAGCAGGGTTGACGGAGGATACAAAACTGAAGATGTAAAGGAGGCACTTAGGCTTCTCCGCGACGCAGGTATAATCATACCTGTGCAGATGTCTGCGGCCAACGGTCTCCCTCTGGGAGCTCAGGTTAATCCCAAGTTCACCAGATATGACTATCTTGACACCGGGTTGCTGCTTCGCGTGCTGGCGATGAACTACGATGATGACAGAGAGCTCACCAGACTCATACTTGCCGGCGAAGCACCTGACCTTGTAAACAAAGGTTTAGTGGCAGAACTATCTGTCGGGCTTGAACTTATAAAATCCTCTAACCCACAGAGTAGATACGACCTGTTCTATTGGGAGAATTTAGAGCGAAACGCCACGTCAGAAGTTGAATATGTCATAGCCAAGAACGCAAGATGTCTGCCCATCGAGGTTAAGGCCGGAACGTCTGGAAAGATGAAGAGCCTTAGGCTTTTCATAAATAAAAAGGGACTTACTGCCGGCATACGCAGTTCGCTTGAAAATTTTGGCCTTTTAGATGTGTCAGACACCGATGATACAGGTCAAAGGGTTAGACGCATCATCGGTATCCTCCCACTATATGCTGTATGGAGGCTTCCTGATTTATCGATTCCGGATTAGAAAAGGCGATTTAATTAGCAATTGTTGAAACTAACTTATCATAAAGAATAATATAGGGAATGTAGCAACTACATTCCCTTTTACTCTATTATTAATTTTTACTCTATTATTAATTAATGTGTAATGATGTCAGCCTTCGGTTTCTTCGTCATCTTCCGGGGAGGGAAGGCCTTCCTGATAGATTTTAAACGATGACTCCTGACCGGCGGATGTGCGGATTGTGACGATGGCTTCGCGAGGCTCGGTCGTGGTATTGGGCTCGACGGTCATCTCGATCAGGTCTTCGATGAATTTATAATGAGAGCTCGTGCGTCTGATGGTCACCCAGCTGCGGTTGGTGTAGGTCTGATAAGTAGCGTATTTATCGCCTGCGATCTGAGCATGCTGCACGCCGCCTTCGGGAGTGAATTCATAAGACCACTCTTTTAATTCGATCGGGTCTTCGCTTCCGGTGAAATTGCCGAGATACATGAGAGCCACACCGGTGACCTCAGTGTTACTATTGGCGTAGAGCCCACCGATAATAAAGCGCACGAAGCCCTGCTTGGAGTTGTAACCGACGAAACCGAGTCCAACAGCAGGAAAAATCAGATTGTCCCAACCCTCGGTAGGGATATAGTCAACGTTGCCAAGTCCGGGCAGGATACCGACAGGCGCGAGTGACCAGTCACCATAGTCTGAGATAATCGTAGTGAGATAGCCCTCGGCTGCGAGTCCGAGACCGGCAAGATTGTCACGGGTGTCATAGAAAAGACCGATCACCTTCGGCTCGACGCCTGTCGGGAGCGGTTTGGCCACGACGCCACCCTCTTCGTCACTACCGGAGCCGCCGCTACCCCCGGCTGGCTCACCGCTCGGCACACATGATGTGAAAGCGGCGCCCATAATCACACTAAACATTAATGCCAGCAGAAACGCCGGCTTATCAAGATACTTCATTTTAATCTTCATTTTTCTGAGATACAAAACATAGGATTAATAAATCACTAAAGCAGTGAAACGCCTTAGTCTTAGCAAAGTTAGTAAAAAATATTTACCGGCGCAAATCGCTGCCTCCGTCGCAAAGGCAGTTTTTTGAACTTTTAGTAAAAAAATTCGTTTTGCTTATGACTCGGGAAAATGGACGGTGTTGACATTTTGTCAGTCGTGTCAGTACGACCGGGTCACATGAGATTTTGGCACGATACTTGCTCTAACGTTATTAGAAAACATAAATATTAACTATAAAACTTATCATAAAAACTAACAATTATGGAACTCAAACCATTGGCAGACCGAGTGCTCATCAAACCGGCACCGGCAGAAGAAGTTACCGCATCCGGCATCATCATTCCTGATTCTGCTAAGGAAAAACCACTTAACGGCAAAGTAATTGCTGTCGGCAACGGCACAAAAGACGAAGAAATGATATTGAAAGCAGGCGACACTGTGCTCTACGGCAAATATGCAGGCACTGAAATCGACCTCGGCAACGGCGAAAAAGCACTCATCATGCGTCAAAGCGAAGTGCTCGCCATCGTACTTTAATATTAATTACTATCCGTAAAACAATTTTAAGCTGATTATCATGGCAAAAGAAATAAAATTCAACATCAAGGCTCGTGAAGAGCTCAAAAAAGGGGTCGACTCACTGGCTAACGCCGTAAAGGTCACCCTCGGTCCCAAAGGCCGCAACGTGGTTATAGACAAGAAATTCGGCGGTCCGCAGGTGACTAAGGACGGTGTCACCGTAGCCAAGGAGATAGAGC
>CAMWNL010000301.1 GCA_947175585.1 uncultured Bacteroidales bacterium
GCCCATTCAGCCGGTGACCACGGCGCCTGGTCTGCCGGAATCAGATATTTCGGTTATGGTTCGATGCAGGAGACTCTTCCCGACGGATCAATAGTCGGTTCATTCTCTCCCAAAGACGTTTCATTCGGCGGCTCTTACTCTCACGACATCACAGACCGGCTGCGTGGCGGCATCGATCTTAAAATGCTTTACAGCGGCTATGCCGATTACTCGGCATTCGCTATCGCTACCGACCTTGGCATCAACTACTACGATGATGAACGCGATCTCTCGCTCTCTCTTGTCGCAGCCAACCTCGGCGGTCAGGTCAAGCGTTTCGACCAAGCTTATGACCGCCTACCTTTCGACATTCGTCTTGGTTGGTCACAATCGTTCGGCACATTCCCCGTTCGCTTCTCCGTGACAGCCTGGAATCTCACCAAATGGTCTCTACCCTATGTTGAGACCGGCGACGGTTCTACCGAAGGTGACCCCGTAATCAAAGACTCTTTTAAGTCTAATCTTTTCAGACATCTTGTCTTCGGCGCTGACCTGATTTCAAGCGAAAACTTTTACATCGGTTTAGGCTACAATTACAAAACGCGTACCGATATGGCCACTTATTCACGCAACATGCTTTCAGGCTTCTCTGTCGCGGCCGGCATCAACGTGCGCAATTTCAGTGTCGGCATAGCCCTCGCTCAGCCTCACACCGGCGCGACTACTTTCATGCTAAATCTCAATTGTAATCTTAGCCAACTCATCAACTAATTAAAGCATAAAAAATTAATTTATGAGCGACAAAAAAATCATTATAGCTATCGACGGCTACTCTTCTTCAGGCAAAAGCACTATGGCACGTGCGCTTGCCGCAAAAATAGGCTACCGCTACATCGACTCCGGCGCCATGTATCGGGCTGTGACCTTATATGCCCTCAATAATGGCATTATAGACTCTCAGGGTAATATCGACTTGCCGGCTCTTGTCTCCGCACTCCCGTCAATCCGCATCGACTTCAAGCCGATGCCTGACGGCACCCAGCATACCCTTCTTAACGGCGAAGACGTCGAGACCGAAATCCGCCAGTTGCGCGTTTCCGACAATGTTTCTCCTGTTGCGGCTGTTAAAGAGGTTCGCACTGCTCTCACCGACATGCAGCGCTCGCTCGGAAGTGATAAAGGCATTGTCATGGACGGACGCGATATCGGCACGACTGTCTTTCCTCAAGCCGAACTCAAGATTTTCGTCAACGCTTCGGCCGAGATGCGTGCCCGTCGACGCTTCCTTGAAATGAGCAATAAAGGCGATATAGTCAACTATGAGGAAGTGCTCGCCAATGTCGTTCGTCGTGACCATATCGACGAGACCCGTGCCGAGAGTCCGCTCCGACGTGCCGATGACGCCATCGACCTTGACAATAGTCAAATGACCATAGATGAGCAAGACGGCTGGCTAGAAGAGCAATTCCACCGCGCTCTCAACCGTTGACACCCATGGCTCTGATTGAAATTGACAAGGACTCCGGATTTTGCTTCGGAGTTACAGCTGCAATAGGTAAGGCTGAAGAACAACTCGCTTCTGACGGATCTTTATACTGTCTCGGCGACATCGTCCATAACAGCGACGAAGTTGAGCGATTGCAAGCTAAAGGGTTGCGAACCATCACTCACGCGCAACTCGCTTCGTTGCGCGACGTTAAAGTCCTGCTCAGGGCTCACGGCGAACCGCCTTCGACCTACGAACTCGCTCGCCGCAACAACATCCGCATCATTGACGCCACGTGTCCCGTAGTCCTCAAACTCCAGGAGCGCATCAAGAGCGCCTGCAGCCGCCCCGGTCCGCAGCCTCAGATTGTAATCTACGGCAAACTCGGCCACGCTGAGGTCAATGGCCTGGTCGGGCAGACCGATGGTCGGGCAATCGTAGTCGAGGACATCGCCGGCCTTGACAAGATTGACTTCTCTCGCGACATAGCCTTATATTCCCAGACTACAAAGTCGCTCGAAGGCTTCCGCACAATTATAGAGGAAATCAAACGCCGCAAGACGCCCGAAGCGCGCTTCGAGTCGTTTGACACTATCTGCCGCCGCGTCAGCAACCGTGTCGATCACCTCAAGCAGTTTGCCGCCGACCACGAAGTCATCCTATTCGTTGCAGGCACCAAGAGCAGCAATGGCAAGATTCTCTATAACCACTGCCTCGACGTAAATCCTCGCACACATCTTGTGGCCAACGCATCCTATCTCCGCCCTGAGTGGCTTCAGGGAGCTGCGACTATCGGCATCTGCGGTGCCACCTCTACACCTCGCTGGCTGATGGAGCAGGTTCGCGATCGGGCCGCGGCGTTGCTCGAAACCGGCTCTATCCCCGACTGACACGATGGATCGCTTCATTGCTATCGATGTCGAGACCGCCAACTTTGAGCCGTCAAGTATCTGCGCCATCGGCGCTGTCAAGGTCGAGGACGGTCTTGTAACCGACTCACGTTACTCTCTTGTCCGACCTGAACCTGACTGGTACTAACGTGCGTGTATCAGAGTCCACGGCATTACCGATGACGACACATATAATGCCCTTTCATTCGGCACCGTATGGACCCTATGGCAGCCTTGGCTTCATGGCTTCACACTCGTCGCCCACAATGCCGCCTTCGACAGCAAGTGTATCCGCGCTGCCTGCCGTGTTTATGGACTTGAGCCGCCGGAATCATTCAAATGCACCCTCACTGCTGCCCGGCGCTCGATACCTCGCGGAGTCTGCCCATCGAAATCTCTTGACGCACTTTGCGACTTCTTCGGCATAACCCTCCGTCACCATCACAACGCCCTCGACGATGCTTTAGCCTGTGCACACCTCGGCATTATATTGTTATGAGCAATCCTCGCATCACTAAAATAAAAACATGGCTGCAGACACTATCATTCCGCACCGGTGTCTACATCGCAGCCATCTGCGTCATCTGCTACGCTGTTTCATTCGCCCAGATGCTCCTGCCAATCTCAGTCACAGCAAAAAGTATTATTTGGACAGTCTTTTTCGGCCTTGCCAAAGCCGCCCAATATAGCGCCCTGCTTATTCTCGGAAAAGCCGGAGTCCAACGCATTAAAAAATACCTCTCTCCCCGACGTACAACTTAATCCCAAGCTAACTGATGAAACTCCCTGCAATAATATCGGCTCTCCTGCTCTCCGTATCTTTAATATCTTGCTCTGAATCAAAGTCGCCCTATCACGACGATGTAATAGCCGCCGCCCGCCGCGATGCCGACAAAGTAGTGCAGGCACCGGCCGAGTCCATGGAGCGCGAACACGCAGTCCTCGCCATTCGCGTCCGTCAGCATGCTCTATCCTCAAATGGCTACCGGCACGAAGCCGATTTATATTACACCACAGCACATGACACACTTGTCGACAGCCTGCACATCATAGAGTGCCGTCAAATCGACAGCTCTCAAGCCACAAATCAATAATAA
>CAMWNL010000302.1 GCA_947175585.1 uncultured Bacteroidales bacterium
GGTGAGCAGGATGAAGACGATGTGAAAAATCTTATCGAGGAGTTACGCACCAAGTATGGCGAGCGCGCGGCTATCATCAGTGTGGATGCTTCCCATAATGGTCAATACAAGGAGTGGTACAAGCTTCGTGAATACCCGACTTATATCCTCTTTAAGGAGGGTCAGGAGCTGATGAGAGAAAGCGGTAAGAAGACTCAGGCTGCGCTTGAGGATATGATTGATCGAGCTCTTTAATACTCATAAAGATAAATGGAAAAAAGTCCCGGATCCGAGCGGTTCCGGGACCTTTTGCATGTTGGCGGTCGGCTGTCTTATGCTTTTTTGTGAGATGGCGTTTTGTTAAATTCGAGGTTTTTATTTAAATTTGTAGTTCATACAATGTTACTAACAGCTAATAAAAATCTCAATATTGGTAATATGTCTATCGAAAATATTATAGCCGAAGCAGTAAGCGGCGCTGTCACCGCGCTTTACGGGCTTGAATGTCAGCCCTCATCAGTTGTGCCCCAGCCAACGCGCAAGGAGTTTGAAGGCAACCTGACGGTTGTGGTTTTTCCCTGGGTCAAGGCTGCCCGTAAGGCTCCCGAGCAGGTAGCCCGCGAAATTGGTGATTATCTTGTCGCCAACGAACCGGCTGTCAAAGCATATAATGTTGTAAAGGGTTTTCTCAATATCGTAATCGAGCCTACCTACTGGAACAAGGTGCTTGAACGCATCGCCGGAACTGAAAATTACGGCTCACGCACGGCAACGGAGAGCGATCCGCTGGTGATGGTGGAGTATTCGTCGCCCAACACCAACAAGCCGCTCCACCTCGGCCACCTGCGCAACATACTGTTAGGCTATAGCCTTTCGCAGATTCTCAAGGCCTGCGGCAACCGTGTGGTGAAAACCAATATCGTCAATGACCGCGGTATCCATATCTGTAAGTCGATGCTGGCATGGCAGAAATGGCACAACGGCGAGACTCCCGAGTCGACCGGCATCAAGGGTGACCACCTTATCGGCGACTGTTATGTGGATTTTGACAAGCACTATAAAGCTGAGGTCAAGGAGTTAATGGCCAAGGGTATGACTCAGGAAGAGGCGGAGGCTGCCTCACCGCTGATGCTCGAAGCGCGCGAGATGCTCCGTCGCTGGGAACAGAAAGACCCCGAAGTGCGCAAGCTGTGGGAGACAATGAACCGCTGGGTCTATGACGGTTTCGATCAGACATACGCACGCATGGGAGTGGACTTCGACAAAATATATTATGAATCCGACACATATCTCGAAGGTAAAGAAAAGGTGCTCGAAGGTCTGGAGAACGGTGTGCTCTACCGCAAGGACGACGGATCGGTGTGGGCCGACCTCACTCCTGACGGACTTGATCACAAACTGCTGTTGCGCAGCGACGGTAC
Source organism: uncultured Bacteroidales bacterium (assembly GCA_947175585.1). Lineage (GTDB taxonomy): Bacteria > Bacteroidota > Bacteroidia > Bacteroidales > Muribaculaceae > CAG-873. The sequence goes on from CAMWNL010000302.1 coordinate 1,401, forward strand.
ATCGGTCTACATGACTCAGGATATCGGCACGGCCAAATTGCGTTTCCGCGACTATCCTATCGACAAGATGATCTATGTTGTCGGCAACGAGCAGAACTATCACTTCCAGGTGTTGTCGCTGCTGCTCGACCGTCTCGGATTCAAGTGGGGCAAGGATCTGGTGCATTTCTCATACGGTATGGTCGAGTTGCCTGAGGGCAAGATGAAGAGCCGTGAGGGCACGGTTGTCGACGCCGATGACCTGATGGCAGAAATGGTCAGCGGTGCACGCGAAGTGGCTGAAGCCGCCGGCAAGACTGACGGTCTCGACGACGCCCAGAAGGCTGAAATCGCAGAAATCGTCGGTATGGGCGCGCTCAAATACTTCCTGCTGAAAGTCGACCCACGCAAGAACATGACCTTCAACCCGAAGGAATCAATCGACTTCAACGGCAACACCGGACCGTTCATACAGTACACTTACGCGCGTATCAGATCAGTGCTCCGTCGCGCTGCCGAGCAGGGACTGAACATTGAAGACTATGGCGACGTTGTACCTAATGAGAAGGAAATTTCGCTCATTCAGCGTCTTGCGTCTTATCCGTCAGTCGTGCAGGAGGCGGGTCGCAGCTACTCACCGGCTCTGATCGCCAATTATATCTATGATCTGGCCAAGGAGTACAATCAGTTCTACCACGATTGTCCGCTGTTGCGCGAGGAGAATGTCGCCGTGCGCTCTCTCCGTCTGCAGCTCTCGGGCGTGACAGCCGAGGTGATAGCGTCGGGTATGGCTCTGCTCGGAATCAAGGTGCCGGAAAGAATGTAAGTAAAATAAATTATCAAAAATACTCTCAAATCTTTAACATTATGTTTGACAACAATTCTTATCGTCAGCCGACTTACGGCTACGATGCAACATCACTGGCCACGAAGGTTTCGGCCGTTATGAAGCGCGTCTACTTCAAGATGACGCTCGGTCTGCTGTTATCGGCATTTATCTCAATGTGGTGTTCAGACAGTCAGGTCTACTGGTCTTTCATGCAGTCTCACAGCTGGGCCATCTGGGTGCTTATGCTCGCAGAAATAGGTCTTGTGATCGCGATAACCGGCGCGATACGCCGTCTGTCGACAGCGGCCGCCACGGGACTGTTCTATCTTTTTGCGGCCGTCAACGGTCTGGCATTAGCTCCGATATTTATTGTCTATACGCAGCACAGCATCGCCGTGACATTCTTTGTCACCGCCGGAACGTTTGCGGCCATGAGTATCTACGGTTACTTCACGTCCAACGATCTGTCGAAGATGGGTTCGATACTGGTTATGGCGCTTATCGGTCTGATAATCGCGTCGGTAGTCAATATCTTCCTCCACAGTGAGACGATGATGTGGATAATCACCTATGCAGGTGTGCTGATTTTTGTGGGTCTTACCGCATGGGACACTCAGCAAATCAAGAATATGGCTATTCAGATGGACGGTGCGTCGAGCGGCAAGCTCGCTACATTAGGCGCGCTGACTCTCTATCTTGACTTTATCAACCTGTTCCTGTATCTGCTTCGTATTTTCGGAAACCGTGACTAAACGGACGTGGTCCGGAGGTTTGAAGTTTAGGACGCACCAGGGTGCGTCCCTACTTACCGCGACTAAACGGACGTGAGTTTATTCAGCCGATATAAAAAAGATTATGCCGCGCTGCTCAGACTTGGATTGCCTATCCTCGTCGGGCAGCTCGGCATGATTGTACTCGGCTTTGCCGACAATATAATGGTCGGCCGATATTCGACGTTGGCATTGGCGTCGGCGTCGTTTGTCAACAATGTATTCAATGTCGCGATATTCTGTTGCATGGGATTCACTTACGGCATAACGCCGATAGTCGGATCACTGTTTGCACAGAAGCGTCACGGGGACATCGGAGCTACTGTGCGCAATGCGCTGGTGCTCAATCTGATTTTCGTGGTAATCGTGATGGGGGTGAGGGGGACTATCTATCTTAATGTGGACCGGTTGGGTCGGCCGGAGGCACTGCTGCCGCTGCTCAGGCCCTATTTCCTTATATATCG
>CAMWNL010000303.1 GCA_947175585.1 uncultured Bacteroidales bacterium
GAGGAGTGCCGTAAGCTGCAGTGCTGACGAGAGCCTGGATCTCAATGAGGAAAGGGCGATTGCCTTCGACGGTCACACCGACAGAAACGCCTGACAACTCCTCGTCGTTATGAGACATAAGCATTTCAGACGGGTTTGCAACCTCGCGAAGACCGCGACGTCCCATTTCATAGATGCCGAGTTCGGAAGTGCTGCCGAAACGATTTTTTATAGCGCGAAGAATGCGGTACATATACTGGCGGTCGCCTTCAAACTGGAGAACGGCATCGACAATGTGTTCGAGAACCTTCGGACCGGCAAGCGAGCCATCTTTAGTGATATGGCCTATGAGCAGAACCGGTACACCGGTCGACTTAGCATAGGCGAGAAGCCGTGCCGCACATTCACGCACCTGGCTTACACTGCCGGCCGCTGATTCGAGTGCGTCGGATGCAATGGTCTGTATGGAATCAACGACAAGGATGCCGGGTTGAAGCTCCTCGATATGAGCAAAGATATTTTCAAGGGAGGTCTCGCAGACGATAAAGCAGTTGTCGCTGCCGCGACCGATGCGGTCAGCGCGCAGCTTGAGCTGGGTAGCGCTTTCTTCGCCGGAAACGTAGAGAATCGTCTTTGACTTAATGGACAAAAGATTCTGAAGCACAAGAGTCGATTTACCGATGCCCGGTTCACCGCCCAACAGAACCAATGAGCCGGCGACGAGTCCACCACCGAGAACACGATTGAGCTCGGCTGAAGGCATGACAACTCTCGGCTGGTCGAGAGGCTGAATATCATTGACGGCACGGGCTTTGTCACGACCTCGCGACGCAACGGGTGAAGGCGAGCGCGACGGACCGGCGGCAACCTTTTCTTCGACCATAGTATTCCATTGGCCGCAAGAGGGGCAGCGGCCTTCCCATTTAGGAGAGTCGGCTCCACACTCGGTGCAGAACCAAAGGGATTTAATCTGTTTCTTTGCCATACAGTATGAACGTTAGTTGCGCGAACGGAGCTGACGCGAACGGAATTGAGAAAGGGTGATTGCCGCAGCTGTCGCTACATTGAGTGACTCGGATGTCGGGCGGTCAGGGGGGAAGGAGGGAATCAACAAGCGACGGCTCACACATTGGCCAACGGCTTCGGAAATGCCTTGTCCTTCGTTGCCGAACACAACGACTCCCGACGCACCAAGGTCGGCTGTGTAGATGCTGGGAGCATGGAGGTATGTGCCGTAGACCGGTGACGGCCAATTTTTCAGTGTTTCCGGCAGGTCGCAATAAATAATGCTTACGCGAGCAATTGCGCCCATAGTCGACTGGACGACCTTGGGAGACCACACATCAACGGTGTCTTTTGAGGCAAGTATGGTTGTGACACCCATCCAATCGCAAAGCCTTATGATCGTGCCGAGATTGCCCGGATCCTGGATACGGTCGAGAGCAACTACGAGTTCCTCCGATAAATGATCGGGATTATCCAATTGTAACTGAACCGGGATTTCATAGACGGCAATAACCTGCGGTGCAGTCGATAGCTGAGTCATGCGTTCAAGATCGGCTGTCGTAGCCACATACACTTCAGACGCATTTAAATTTTTCAGAACGTCAGTGTTTGCATCAATCCATGAGCTTTTGGCAATGAGGAAGCGGCAGACGAAGTGACGGGCTGTGTCACGGACACATTTTGTGCCCTCGGCGACAAAAAGATGATTTTCGCGCCGCGACTTCGCATCGCCCAGCGAACGCACGAGTTTGCGGAGAGCATTAGTGATTTCAGACATGCATGAAACGATTAAAATTTATATCCGGCGTCAGAAACGAGAGATTTATCTTCAGCGATAGACGCGCCTAAAGTTGTAAGCAAATCTCCGACAATGCCGCCATTAATGCCGATGCGCAATGCTGTTAACTGAGCCTGACGTGAAAGACGTTTGCGTCCGCCGGCAAAGCGCAGCTGAATACGCGGATGGATGAAGCGGAACAGAGCGACGGTGTCGAGTATGTCGTCCTCGCTTATATCTTCCTGATGTTCGAGAGGAGTGCCTGGGATAGGAGAGAGGATATTGATCGGGATAGACTGAGGCTCGACTTCACGCAACTTCAGAGCAAATTCAACGCGCTGCCGCATGGTCTCGCCCATGCCTATAATACCGCCGGAACAGACCTCGAAACCAATCTCACGGGCAGCGCGGATTGTCTTCATTTTATCTTCGATTGTGTGGGTGGTGCACAGGCCGGAAAAATGAGAGGGAGCAGTCTCGAGATTGCAGTGATAGCGGCGGACGCCGGCGTCCCACAGTTGCTGTAAGTCATCGTGGTCAAGCAAGCCAAGTGAAGCGCATGTCGAAATGCCTGTTGTCTCTTTGACTTCACGCAGCAGGTCACACATGTTGTTCAACGCTTTGCCTTTGACGGCACGTCCACTCGCCACGAGAGAGAAGCGGCGGACTCCCTTATCACGGTTTTCGCGAGCGGCAGCCATGCACTCGTCATGGTCAATGAGGTCGTAGGTCTCACAATCAGTGGCGTGGAATTTTGACTGAGCACACCACTTGCAGTTTTCGCTGCATAAGCCAGAACGGGCATTGACGATAGAGCAGGAGTCAAATGTGCGGCTGCAAAGTGCCGCAGTAATTTCAGCAGCGGCCTCGCGGATCTCACGGGAAGACTGAGGCAGATGTTCAAGCAAGGCATAGGCTTCTGCTTCGGTTATGTCGGTGCCGTCGAGAATTTTATTTTTAATAGAATCAATATAGTTCATAGGGTAAATATGATTGTCGTAGTTGGACGCACCGGGGTGCGTCCGTACGTTTTTTAATTCGGTTTTGTTTATTTGGACGCACCAGGGTGCGTCCGTACGTTTTTTTGATTCGGTTTTTTGTTTATTTGGACGCACCAGGGTGCGTCCGTACGTTTTTTTGATTCGGTTTGTTTATTTGGACGCACCGGAGTGCATCCGTACGTTTTTTGATTCGGTTTTGTTTATTTGGACGCACCAGGGTGCGTCCCTACTATTTGTAGAGGTAGCGCTTGATGGAGCGTTTAGGGGTCTTTTCGAACTCTTCGGTCATAATTTTGCAGTCGGCAATCTGACTATAAGAGGGAAGTGTCGGATTGAGCGACGCGATATTCTGGTGCATTATGTCGGCGACTTCTTTATCAGACAAGTGCTGACGCTTGGCATTCTCTATGTCAGGGTAGACTAATGCGACCAATTTGCCGTCGCGTTCAACAATCAATGATTCACTCACATAGGGCATGGCGTTGAGCTGCATCTCGATTTCTTCTGGATATATATTCTGTCCGGATGGACCGAGAATCATGTTTTTATCACGTCCGCGGATGTAAAGGAAACCATCGTCGTCGACAGTACAAATATCACCGGTGTTCATCCAACCGTCGTCGAACACAGCATCTGTCGCTTCCTGATTTTTATAATAACCCTGCATCACAT